>JBEPVJ010000133.1:0-6046 GCA_041691095.1 Gemmatimonadales bacterium | reverse complement strand
CTCGATCCCCGGCGGACTTTCACCCAGCTGGTGGACCCGAAGCAAATGCCCGACGACGTGATCGAGGCGGTCGGTCGTTTCAAGTTCCGCGGCTCCTCGGGCAAGGTGAACCTGGCGCTCTCCGAGCTGCCCGATTTCACCTGTCTCCCGGGTTATGGCCCCCACCTCCGCGGCGCCGTCTCGATCAGTCCAAGCCTCGACTACCTCGAGCGCGCCTACGACGATGCCAAGTACGGGGAGTTCTCCAAGAATCCCTACATGGATATCGTGATCCCCTCGATGATCGATCCGGGCATGGCACCTCCCGGGAAGCACGTGATGAGCTGCTTTGTCCAGTACGCGCCCTACAACCAGAAGGGCGGCTGGACCGACGCCAATCGCGAGGCTTTCGGCGACGCGGTGGTGGAGACGCTCTCGCGCTACGCGCCCAACATCAAGCGCGCCATCATCGGCCGCCAGGTGCTGGTGCCCAGCGACATCGAGCGGATCACCGGTCTGACCGAGGGTAACATCTTTGCCGGCGAGCTGGCGCTCCACCAGCTCTTCTTCTTCCGACCGATCCCCGGCTGGGCCAATTACCGGACCCCGGTCAAGGGCTACTGGCAGTGCGGCGCCGGCACCCACCCCGGCGGTGGCATCATGGGCGCGTCGGGCCGCCTGGCTGCGCTCGAGATCCTCAAGGACGTGGGCCAGTGAGCGCCGCCCAGGACGTAATCGTCATTGGTGGGGGCGTCAACGGCCTCGTCGCCGCAGCGTGCCTGGCCAAGGCAGGACAAAAAGTCCTGGTGGTCGAGCGGAGCCCCGCGGTCGGCGGCCAGAGCCGCGACGGCGAGTTTACTCCCGGCTTCCGGGCTGATCCGCTGGGCATGGACGCCGGCTGGATGCCGCCGGTGGTGGCGCGGGAGCTCGGGCTCGTCGGCATAACCCGCGTAGTGCCCGACCCGACCGTGGTCGTGCCGGCCGGGGCGGAGGAGTGGCTCTCGATTTCCCGGGACACCGGCCGTGCCGCCGAGCAGATCCGGCGCTTCTCGGTGAAGGATGCGGCGGCCTGGCCGGCTTTCATCGGCCTGCTGGCGAAGTTGTCCGGGTTTCTCGAGTCGCTCTATATCCTCCCGGCGCCCGATGTCGACACCACCTCGGTCAGCGAGCTGCTGCCTCTGCTCGGCGTGGCGCGGAAGCTTCGCGGCCTGGGCAGGAAGGATATGGTCGAGCTACTCCGCACCGTGCCGATGTCGGTGCAGGAGGTCCTGGACGACCGATTCGAGAACGAGGCGCTCAAGGCCGCGGTGGGAGGAGTCGGCGTCAGCAATATTCGCCAGGGCCCGCGATCGGGCGGCACTGCCTTCGTACTGCTGCACCAGCAGGTGGGCGCCGAAGGCGGTGCGATTCGCGGGCGGGGTTATTGGCAGGCCGGCCCGGACGCGCTGACCCGCGCCGTGGCCGCCGTGGCGCAGCGCCTTGGCGTGACCACGCGGACCGGGGCCGAGGTCGCCCGCATAGCAGTCAGGGATGACGCCGTGACCGGCGTGGTGCTCGAGAGTGGCGAGGAGATCTCCGCCCGCACCGTCCTCTCCGGCGCGGACCCGGCCCAGACGCTGCTCGGCATGGTCGATCCGGTCTGGCTCGATCCGGAGTTCCTGCTGGCGGTGCGGAACATCAAGTTTCGGGGCAATGCGGCGCGGGTACTCTATGCGCTGGACGGATTGCCGGTATTTCCCGGGCTGGACGCAGGACAAACCGCGCTCGCTGGGACCATCTCGCTCTCGACCTCACTGGATGCGATCGAGCGTGCCGCCGACGACGCCAAGTATGGCCGGGTTTCGGAGCAGCCCCACATCGAGCTGCAGCTGCCCTCGGTGCGCTGGCAGGGGATGGCGCCGCAGGGCAAGCACGTGGTCGTGGCCACCGCGACATCGGCCCCGTACCGGCTCCGAGCCGGCGCCTGGACGGCGGGGATGCGCGATGCCCTGGGGAACCGGGTCACCGCCGCGATTGCGAAGGCGTCGCCTGGGTTCCCCGAGCTGGTCAGGCACCGCGAGGTGCTCACGCCGGTGGAAATCGAGGAGCGCTATGGCCTCACTGAAGGCGCCCCGACGCACGGCGAAATGACCCTGGATCAGATTCTCTTCATGCGGCCGGTGGCCGGGGCCTCGCGCTATGCGACGCCGATCGCCGGCCTGTACCTGTGCGGCGCGGGCACCCACCCCGGGGCGGGGATTGCGGGCGGCCCCGGCTGGCTGGCGGCGCGGCGGGTTAACAAGGACCGGCGCGATCGACGCGGAGCCACTTCATGACGTTCGTGCAGACCTCGGCGTCGTTCCGTCAAGGCGCCCACACCATGCCCGGCGAGTATTACACCTCGCCCGAGATCTTCACCGAGGAAAAGGAGCGGATCTTCGCCCGGAGCTGGATCTGCGTCGGTCGCAGCAGCCGGCTCGCCCAATCGGGGGATTTTTTCGTCAAGGTCGTGGCGGGAGAGAGCCTGATCTTCCTGCGGGACCAGGGCGGCGGGTTACGGGCGTTCTTCAACGTCTGCCGCCACCGGGGCACCCGGCTCTGCGCCGAGGAGTCGGGTCATATCTCCGAAACAATCCAGTGCCAGTATCACGCCTGGACCTATACCACCGATGGCAAGCTGATCGGCGCCCCCCACATGGGCATGGTGGCCGGTTTCAACAAGGCCGACTATCCCCTCCATCAGGCGGCACTGGCCGAATGGGAGGGTTTTCTCTTCGTGAACATCGCGAAGGAGCCGGCTCCGTTCGAAGAGAACCACGCGGAGATCATCGGGCGGTTTTCCCGGTTCGGACTGCCCGGCCTCAAGGTCGGCCACCAGGTGTCTTACGACGTCGCCGCCAACTGGAAACTGATCTTCCAGAACTACAACGAATGCCTGCACTGCCCGGTGATTCATCCCGAGCTCTCGGCGCGGATGCCCTACCAGAGCGGCGCCAATGACCTGACCGAGGGCCCCTGCCTCGGCGGATACATGGTGATCAGCGAGCCGGCGGTGAGCGTGACGATGAGCGGGGCGGCGGTGGGACTGCCGGTGGCCCCGCTTGGCCCGGAAGACATGCGGCGGGCCTATTACTACTCGTTTCAGCCGAACATGATGCTGAGCATCCAGCCCGACTACGTGAACTACTACACGCTGTGGCCGGTCTCACCGACGCGCACCATCGTGGAGAGCGAGTGGATGTTCCATCCCGATTCCTTCGGCCGCCCCGACTTCAACCCGCAGGACGCGATCGATTTCTGGGATATTACCAACCGGCAGGATTGGCGGATCACCGGGGAGAGCCAGATCGGGATTGCCTCGCGCCGCTACCAGCCGGGGCCGTACTCGGCACGGGAGAGCGTGCCGGCGGCATGGGACCGGGCGTACCTTCGTGCCATGGGGAGGGAGACACCCGAGACCTGAGGCGGCAAGGCGCTACGACGCACGAAGCTTCCTGACCATGGCACGGCTCCACGTGAACGGCGGCGGCGTTACCAGGATCGCGACGATTACCATGATCACGACCGTCGCATCATTCGTTTCGTCTACGATGGGCTTTCCCGCCACGGCCAGCCCCAGGCCGACATTCGCATCGATCAGCCCCACCTTGCCCTGCGCTCCCATCAGCACACGAGAGACCGGACCGGTGCGGCTCAACCCGACGAAAAGCTGGTGTTCCTGGCCGCTTGCAAGGCGGCCGTGCCGGTGGCATCGTTCCTCGGCGCTCGACGTCGCCCGACCACCCTCGCCCCCTCGACCACATGCGCCGTGCCCTGATCTACGGGTTCCTCATTGCCTCACCCGCGATGAGCTCCGCCCAAACCCGCCCCTTCGGAACGCTGCGCGAGCAGGCCGTCATGCAGCAGCGCTGGCTCCAGCAGCGACTCGACACCAGGCTGCCCGAGCTGATGCGCAAGTACGGCATCGACATGTGGGTGGTTCCCATGCGGGAGTACAACGAAGACCCGGTGTTCTCCTCGATCGTATCGCCGGAGACGTTTGCGGCGCGGCGCCGCACCATCTACGTGTTCTTCGACCGCGGCCCCGCGGCGGGGGTCGAGCGGATTGCGCTGGGTGGCTCCTCCCAGGGTGGGGTGTTCTCGGCGGTGCGGAGCACCAAGGCCATTTCTGGGGGAGGCAGCGTCGGGGGCCGCCAGGCCGAGCTCTGGGGCGACGATCAGTGGCAGGTGCTCAAGAAGGTTATCGCCGAGCGGAATCCCAAGGTCATCGGCATCGACAAATCGCGCACCTTCGCCTTTGCCGACGGGCTCTCCTCGGGAGAGCTCGAGGGCATGAGCGAGATCCTGGGGTCCGAGTGGACCGCGCGCTTCAAGCCTGCCGAAGGACTCGCGGTCGACCTGATCGCCTCGCGCCTCCCTGAGGAAACGGCGTTTTATGCCCGGCTCACCCAGCTGGCCTGGGACACCATCGAGGAGATGTTTTCCAGCCGGACCATCAAACCGGGCGTCACCAAGACGTCCGAGCTTGTCTGGTTTTGGCGCCAGCGGATCAACGACCTCGGCCTTGGCACCTGGTTCCAGCCCTCCATCGAGGTGCAGCGCAAGGGCGCAACCGACGAGCAAATCGGCGACGACCCGGTCATCCAGCGGGGCGACGTGCTCCACTGCGACGTCGGCATCACCGCCCTCCGGTTGAATACCGATACCCAGCATGACGCGTACGTGCTGCTGCCAGGAGAGACCGACGCGCCGGCCGGGCTCCGGAAGGCGCTCGCCAATGCGGACCGGCTCCAGGACATTCTGTTCGAGGAGATTCGTCCCGGGCTGACCGGCAACGAGGTCCTGAAGGCCGCACTCGCCAAGATGCGGCGCGAAGGGATAGACGGCAGCGTCTACACCCATCCGATCGGCCTCAATGGTCACGGAGCCGGCCCCTTGATCGGGCTGTGGGACTACCAGGATGGGGTGCCGGGCCGTGGAGACTTTCCGGTGATGGCGGGGATGTGGTTTTCCAGCGAGCTGCAGGCCACCACGGCGGTGCCGGAGTGGGGCGGCCAGCCGGTCCGCATGGCGGTGGAAGAGGATTTCGTGCTGGGCGCCGATGGCAAGCCGGCCTGGGCTCTCAAGCGCCAGGACCGGCTGCACCTGGTGCACTGAGGGGCGCGCGGCACTTCTCCCGCGGGCGGCTGGGCCTTATTCTAAGGTCCCTCGAAGCAAGTACGACAACGGGAGTGTCTGAGTGAGCCAGGAACCGGAGTACCTGCAGCGCCTTCGGCGAGCCCAGCAGGAGAAAAGCCAGAAAGGCGCCAAGGAGACCGGCGCCGGCAAGCCGGACGCAGTCATGGCCAACCTGAGCGGCCAGGAGCAGGAAGCTCTCCGATGGGCCCGAGAGGTGGCGGCCGGCACGGAGCTGCGGTCGGTTCGCAACCTGTCGGGCGCCCGCTTTGCGCTGCTGGTGCGGCTCCAGAGTGCCAGTGGGGTTCGATTCCTGTCGCTCGAGGGGATTCCCACTCGGGAGGCGCTCAAGGAGCGGGTCAAGCCGGGCGCTACGGTGGGTGAAGAGGTGCTCGGAGCCTACGAGGTAAAGGGCGGGCGTCCGGTTGCCATCGCGATCGAGGCGGGGCAGGTGGCGCTCAAGATGGGAACTCCGCGGCCGGGGGCAAATCCTGTCAGCCCGGAAAAAATGCTCCGCAAGGCCGCCGCCGAGGCGGAAATCCGCGAGAGGAATCGCCCCAAGGACCGGGAAAAGCGGCGCTAGCGGAACACGGTGCGCACTTCGACGACATAAACCAGCACCGCATCGGGAGGGATTCCCTCCCGCCCCTGAGATCCATATCCCAGTCCGGGCGGAATCACCAACTGGCGCCGCCCGCCCGGCTTCATCCCCGGCAGCGCAACCTCGATCCCGTCAATGACCTCTCCGCTCCCTATCCGAATCTGCGCCGGGATGCTGTCCACCTGGGTCCCATCCCGTAGCCAGCCTCGAATTCCAATTTCGACGGAATCGCCCGACGCGAGCGGCTGGCCATCGCCCGGCGCGAGGTCGGCGTAGAGCACGCCCTCGGGGAGCTTCGCCATGTCGCTGATA
>JBEPVJ010000132.1:0-6076 GCA_041691095.1 Gemmatimonadales bacterium | reverse complement strand
GGTATCCGGACTCTGGGGCGTCCTGGTCACCGATTCGATTCAGTTCCTGATCACCATGTCGGGCACCTTCGCGGTGGCCTACTTCGCGCTGAAACAGCCCGAGGTTGGCGGGCTGCACGGGCTCTTCGGCAAGATCAACCCCCGCACCCTCAACATGCTCCCGGATTTCGGTGACTGGTCGGTGGCGCTCTCGGTGTTCATCATCCCGCTCACGGTCCAATGGTGGTCGGTCTGGTATCCCGGCGCGGAGCCTGGAGGCGGCAGCTATATCGCGCAGCGGATGCTCGCCTCCCGCACCGAGAAGGATGCCGTAGTCGGGACCATGCTGTTCAATATCATGCACTACGCGCTGCGGCCCTGGCCCTGGATCATCGTGGCGCTCTGCTCCACCCTGGTGTTTCCCCAGCTCGCCGACATCGCGCGCACCTACCCGTATCTCGATCCCAAGCTGATCGGTCACGATATCGCGTATCCCGCGATGCTCCGTTTCCTCCCTGCGGGATTTCTCGGCTTCGTGATCGCCGGGATGCTGGCGGCGTATCGATCGACCATCGAGACCCATCTCAACTGGGGCACGTCCTACCTGGTGCACGACTTCTACCGTCGCTTCCTCAAGCGCGACGGCACCGAAAAGCACTACGTGCTGGTGGGCCGCATCACCACCGCGCTGCTGATGATCTCGGCGGCGCTGCTCACGTTCACGCTGGATACCGCCAAGGAAGCCTTCGATCTGATCCTGTCGATTGGGGCCGGCACCGGGCTCATCTACCTGCTGCGCTGGTTCTGGTGGCGGGTGAACGCCTGGAGCGAGATCGCCGCGATGACCAGCTCCTTCGTGATGGCGCTGGCGTTCTTCATCGCCGGCAAGCAGGGTCACCACGTGCCTTCGCATATCGCGCTGATCGCCACCGTGGCCACCACGACGGTCGTCTGGATCCTCGCGGCGTTCCTGGCGCCGGGCACCGATCGCGAGACCCTGCTCCGTTTCTGTCGCCTGGTGAAGCCGGCCGGTCCGGGCTGGACGCGGCTGCGTGCCGAGGCGGGCGTCGCGTCCTCTCCCGACAGCCTGCCGATGGCGATGCTCGGCTGGATGGTGGGCTGTCTGTTCGTGTATTCGGCGCTGTTCGGCACCGGAAGCTTTCTCTATGGGAGAACCGGGACGGGCGTGATGTGGCTGGCGGCTTTCATCCTGAGTGGGATCACCCTCCTCAAGCTGGTTCCCAGGATGTGGGCCACGACCACCACGTGACCGAGAAGGCGGTCATCCTCGCCCGCGGGTTAGGAACCAGGATGCGACGAGCCGATGCCGCGGCGGGGATCGACCCGGCGCAGTCGGCGGTGGCCGACAGCGGTCTCAAGGCAATGATCCCGGTGGGCCGGCCATTCCTGGACTATGTCCTGAGCGGCCTGGCCGATGCCGGGCTGCGATCGGTGTGCCTGGTCGTCGCTCCCGATCATGCGGCCATGCGCGCCTACTACGAGGGCTCCGGCGCTCCCACCCGGCTGGCGATCTCCTACGCCGTACAGGAGCGTCCGCTCGGCACCGCCGACGCGGTCCTGGCCGCGGAGACTTTTGCGGGCGGCGCATCGGTGGTGGTACTCAACTCGGACAATCTCTATCCCGCCGGGGCCCTTCACGACCTCGCCTCGTTGCCGGCACCCCCAGTGGGATCGGACCCGGCCGGGTTGCTGGGCTTTCGCCAGACCGCACTCCTCGCCGGCGGCAATATTCCCGCCGAACGGATCCGGTCGTTCGCCCTCATTTCCACCAGAACGGATGGAATCCTGGACCGGATCATCGAAAAGCCCAACGAGAACGAGAGCCTGACCTTTGGCGCGGATCCGCTGGTGAGCATGAACGCCTGGCTGCTGCCGCCGAGCATCTACGACGCCTGTCGGGTCATTGCACCATCCCCTCGCGGCGAGCTGGAGATTCAGGACGCCGTGCGCCTCGCCACGGAGCGCGGCGAGCAATTCCAGGTGATCGAATCGCGGGAGCCCGTGCTCGACCTGTCCAGCCGCGGCGACATTCCCGCGGTAACCCGCCGGCTGGCCGGCGTGGCGGTGCGGCCGTGACCCTCCGTCGGTATTGGGTGCCCGGACGGATCGAGTTCCTGGGAAAGCATACCGACTACGCCGGTGGCCGAAGCCTGATCTGCGCCACCGAGCAGCGCATCTCGGTGGCCGCGCATCCCAGGGACGACGCGGTCCTTCGCATGGTCGATGAGACCGGCGGCCTTCGGGCCGAGCTGCCGCTGCATGCCGACCTGCAGGTCCTCAAGGGAGACTGGACCGCCTATCCCGCCACCGTGGTGCGGCGGCTCTGCCGGGACTTCGGGCCGTTGTACGTGGGCATCGATTTCAACTTTCACAGCGACCTGCCCCAGGACTCCGGCCTCTCCAGCTCGAGTGCACTGGTCACGGCGGTGGCGCTGGCCGTCTCCGATGCCAATGGGCTGCCCGAGAGTCCGGCCTGGCGCACGGCCTTTCCGACCAAGGAAGCGCTGGCGGGTTACCTCGGTGCGGTCGAGAACGGCTGGGCCTATGGGCGGTTTCCGGCCGACGGCGGCGTGGGCACCCAGGGTGGCAGCCAGGACCACACCGCCATCCTCTGTTCCCGGCCGGGAATGCTGGTGCAGTATGGCTTCGATCCGGTGCGATTCGAGCGGGCCGTTCCCCTTCCGACCGGCCACGTCTTCGTTATCGGCGTCAGTGGCGTGGTCGCCGCCAAGACCCGCGAAGCGATGTCGCTCTACAATGGCCTGGCGGAGACCGCCAAGGATCTGCTTGGCGTGTGGCAGGAGCAGCACGGCGGTCCCGCGCGAACGCTCTATGCCGCCATCACGATGCGCCGAGGCTCATCGCTCACCCTGCGAGGATGGCTGGCCGGGTTACCCAGGCAGCGCCAGCTCGAGGCTCGACTGATCCAGTTCACTGCAGAGTGCGAGGAGATCATTCCCGCCGTGGCCGACCTCCTCGGCCGTGGGGAAATCCAGGGGCTGGGTGAATTGATCGATCGCTCGCAGCTCGGTGCGGAACAGGGCCTGGGCAATCAGGTGCCGGAAACGATTCACCTGCAGCGAAGCGCGCGCCGCCTGGGGGCGACCGCGGCATCGGCGTTCGGGGCGGGATTCGGAGGGAGTGTCTGGGCGCTGGTGCGGGAGGAAAACGTCGCAGACTTCACCACGCAGTGGTCGGAAGACTTTCTCCGCCACTTCCCCGCGCGTCAGGCCAAGGCGCAATTCATCACGACGCGTGCGGGAGTTCCCGCGGTTCTTCTCTGAGCCGCGACGTCTGCCGATTCGACCAAGGTCGCCGAAATTATAGCCGAGTCGCGAGTGCAGGTGATTTGTCGGAACGGATGGAGCAGCAGCGTCGTCATCGCGGGAACCGATCGATTGTCGACGTTCGGGTTCAAGCTGCGAGCACTGTGGAAGAAGTCATTTCGAGGTATGGTTGCCCGATGGTGTCGATGATCCCAACGCCGTGTTGATCCGGGTCAGGGGCTCGCGGGGCGAGTACTGGGACACACCGGGGTGAACAAGCTGGCTATGCCCACAGGCGAAGAAGGCGATCCTGACGGGCACTACTCCGGAATCAAGAGAAGGAGTGCAGCACGCTGAGGTAAATCTCAGCCGGCGGTAAACCTTCGGCGGTGCGGTCAAACGTCACACAGCCGCACAGCCTCCCCCAACGAAGTGAGCGGATCCCGGCTCGGCACGAACTCATGGGCCACGTAACCTTGATAGCCCGTATCCGCGATCGCCGAGCACACCGTCCGCCAGTTGAGCTCCTGGGTGTCGTCCAGCTCGTGACGCCCGGGCACACCGCCGGTATGGAAGTGCCCCAGGTAGGAGATATTGTCCCGGATCGTGCGGATGATGTCTCCTTCCATGATCTGCATGTGGTAAATGTCGTAGAGCAGCTTGACCCGCGGTGAGCCGACGCCGGCCATCACCTTCACCCCGAAGGCGGTGTGGTCGCCCATGTAGTCCTTGTGATCCACCCTGCTGTTGAGCAGCTCGACGCACACCGTCACGCCGTGTTTTTCCGCCGCCGCCGTAACCCGCTTGAGCCCTACGATGCAGTTGGCGGCACCCTCCTCGTCCCCCCGGCCTTTCCGGTTCCCGAACATCGCGATGACATTCGGCACGCCCGCCGCCGCCGCGAGGGGGATTGTCCGCTCCAACTCATCCACCAGCATGTCGTGCTTGGCCGGATCGTTGAAGCCGGTGCTCAGGAAGTCGTTTCGCTTGGTGGGATATCCCATGGAGCAGATCAGCCCGGCGTCTCTCACGACCGGCCACTCCTCCGGCTGCAGCAGGTCGACCGCCGCCAGGCCCAGTTGCTTCGACGCCTTGGCGAATTCGGGGAGCGGAATCTTCGAGTAGGGCCAGTAGGAGACCGACTGCTTCAGCCGGCCCGCGTGCCGCATGCCCCGAGCCCTGTCGTTTGCGGTGACTGAGGTGCCCCGGGTTCCGAGCACCGCAGCGGCGCCCACCATCATTGAAACCGCGTTCCGACGATTCACTCGCCCTCCGCTATGCAGGTAGCCTCAGCCCCGTGCTGCCGAATCGGTGGCTCAATAGTTCAAGGATCTCAGGTAGTCGTAGCTGGCCTTCGCCGCATCGAACGGCGATCCCGTCATGTCGTCCTGCTCGTAGAAGTAATGCCTGATGCCGGCCTGCTTGGCTTTCCGGAAGATTCGCTTGAAGTCGATGGTGCCTTTGCCAACCTCGGTGAAGAAATGGCTGGGCGCGGCGTCCATGTCCTTCACGTGCACCAGCGGAAACCGGCCCGGCCACCGGTCGAAATACGCGAGCGGATCCTGCCCCCCCTTGGTAATCCAGTACAGGTCCATTTCGAATTGGACCAGTCTGGGATCGGTCTCCTCCAGCAGAAGATCGTAGGGGAGCCGGCCGTCGACCGGAGTGAATTCGGCATCGTGGTTGTGGTAGGCAAACTGGATTCCCTTGGCCCGGGCCGCTTCGCCGGCCTTGTTGAACAGCCCCGCGATCCGTTTCCAATCGTCCGCGGTCCTGGACTCTTCCGCGGGAACGGAGGGAACCACGATGAAGTGCTGTCCTACCATGATTGCCTGATCCAGAGTCCGATCCCAATCGGCCCGAAGCCGCTGGATGTCTACATGGCTGGATACCGCCTGCAGCCCGTGACGGTTGAGGAGTTTGCGGAGTGACTGCGCGGTACCGTCGGGATATCCGGCGAACTCCACCTCCTTGAACCCGATTTCGGCCAGGCGGGCCAGGGTACCTTCGACATTCTTGGCGAGCTCTTCTCGCACGGTGTACAGCTGAATGCCGATCTTGCCAAGCCGCGCCCTTCGTTCCGGCAGCAGGTGATCCAGCCATCCCGCCTTTCCCGACACAGCCGCGGCGCCCAGCACACCGAGGAAGTCCCGCCGGTCTCTAGATTTCATGTCGCTTCATCGCCTCCACCGCGAACGCAGCGGCTCGTGCCGTCAATGCCATGTAGGTAATCGATGGGTTCTGGTTGGCCGACGACGCCATGCACGCTCCGTCCGTGACGAAGACGTTCTTCGCGTCCCACAGCTGGTTGTTCCCGTTGAGCACTGACGTCTTCGGATTCCGCCCCATGCGCGCCGTGCCCATTTCGTGGATGCAAAGCCCCGGCGGCAGGTGGTCGTTGTAGGTACTGATGTCGCGGGCTCCGGAGGCTTCGAGCATCTCGACCGCGGTCTTCTGGGCATCCTCGAGGAGCGCCCGCTCGTTGGGCCCCCAGGTGCAGTTGACCCTGAGCGCGGGAACGCCCCACTTGTCCACCAGCGTCTTGTGCAGCTCCATCCGGTTGTCTTCACGCGGAAGGCATTCGGCCCAGGCACCTATCGAGAAGTGCCAGGGTCCCTGGTCCTGGCGAAACAGCTCCTTCTTGAAGTCCGCTCCGAACCCCGCCTTGGGCCGCGGCGGCCCTTCGCGGTAGGCGCCGCCCTGGAAGCCGTACCCACGGAGAAAATCCGGGTGCTTCTCTTTCACGTTTCGGAACCGCGCGACGTAAATCCCGTTGGGTCGGCGTCCGTACGAGGTGCGATCCTCCATGC
>JBEPVJ010000131.1:0-6087 GCA_041691095.1 Gemmatimonadales bacterium | reverse complement strand
ATCCAGCCCAGTCCCAGCGAGGTCAGGGTTATCCCGAGCTGGGTGGCAGAGATGTAGCGAGGCAGCGATTGAATGACCCGGGCCGCCAAGATAGCTTTGCGGTCGCCGGCCCGGATGAGTTCCTCCAGCCGGGACTTTCGGGCGCTGACCAGCGCAAATTCTGTGGCGACAAAGTAGGCATTGGCCGCGACGAGCGCGAGGACGGCCGCGATGCCCAGCAGCGCCGATCCCGACCCCGGCTGTGGAGGCTCCATACCCGAGAAGGTAAGCGGTTCCCCGACGGCTGGGCGAGGGGCGGTTCCGAACCGCCTGCTCGTCGTGCTGGTCATTACCGCGGTCTTCATGGTGGTCGAAGCGGTGGCCGGTTACGCGAGCGGTGCCCTGGCCCTCCTCGCCGAGGCCGGCCATATGCTGACCGACGTGGGGGCACTGGCCCTGTCCATGTTCACTGCCATGCTGGCTCGGCGGCCGGCGGACCTCAAACGAACTTATGGGTACCTCCGGTGGGAGATTCTGGCGGCGCTGGTCAATGGCGCCACACTCTTCGGCCTGGCCGCGTGGGTCGTGGTGGAAGCCGTCGGCCGCATTAATCACCCGGAGCCGATCAAGACCGGCATTTTTATGGTTGTGGCCGCGATCGGGCTCATCGTTAATCTCGTGTCTGTCATGGTCTTGCACGGTGACCGCCATGGCTCTCTCAACACCCGTGGGGCGTACCTGCATGTCATCGGGGATGCCCTTGGCGCGGCGGCGGCTCTGGGCGCGGCGGTCACCATTCATTTCACTGGCTGGACCATCGCCGATCCGATCCTCTCGATTGCGTTGTCCCTCCTGATCCTGGTGGGCGCCTGGCGGCTGGTGAAAGAGAGCGTCGACATCCTGCTGGAGGTGGTGCCGGCAAACATCTCTCTCGAGGAGGTGCGTCGCCGGATGCTCGGTGTGGACGGGGTAACGGCCGTGCACGACCTCCACGTATGGGCCGTCACCAGCGGCGTGGTAGCGATGAGCGGGCATGTCGTCGTGCCGGAGCTGGCCACCCACCCGACCGCCCTCTCCGAGGTGCGAAAGGCGCTGTCGGGGCTTGGGATCGGCCACGCGACGATCCAGCTCGAGGTCGAGGACGAGTGCCTGGGGGTGGATTGTCTGGAACCTCTTGCCGCTCATGGGGTTGAGGGTCATTCCCACTCCCACGGGCACGGCCACGGCCACCACCACTGATTCAGGGTTGCGGCGGGGCCGTCCGAGTCTTATTTATGGCCCGGCAGGGTCGCAAGGTCGGAACGGCGCTAGGGCGCAACGGTACAGTCAGGTGAGCGGGGCGGGCCTACTTAGCGCCTGAGCGCCTTTGCGCCTTATCGGGTGAGTCAAGGGAACGAGAGGGTCGTGGTGGAAATCCGGAACGTAGCAATCATCGCGCACGTCGATCATGGCAAGACCACGCTGGTGGATCAGATGCTCCGCCAGGCAGGCGTCTTCCGTCAAAATCAGCACGTCGAAGAGCGGGTTATGGATTCGAACCCGCTGGAGCGCGAGCGGGGCATCACGATCCTGGCCAAGAACACTGCGCTGCATTGGGGCGGGGTGAAGATCAATATCGTTGATACGCCGGGCCACGCCGATTTCGGCGGTGAGGTCGAGCGGATTCTCCGCATGGTGGACGGGGTGCTGATCCTGGTCGACGCGGCGGAAGGGCCGATGCCGCAGACCCGCTTCGTCACTCGGAAGGCCCTCGCGCTCGGCCTCCAGCCGATCGTCGCGATCAACAAGATCGACCGGTCCGATGCCGAGCCAATGCGGGTCCATGACGAAGTCCTGGGGTTGTTCATCGATCTCGAGGCCAGCCACGACCAGCTCGACGCCGCGTTCCTCTACACCTCGAGCCGGCATGGCACCGCCACGATGGAGCTGGAACATCCGGGCACGAATTTGGAGCCGCTGTTCAAGACGATCGTGGAGCGGGTGCCGGCACCGACCGGCGATCCCGATGGTCCGTTCCAGATGCTGATTTCGACGCTCGACCACTCGTCCTTCCTGGGGCGGCTGGGCATCGGCCGGGTAGAGCGCGGGATCGCCAAGGTTGGCCAGCAGGTGGCAGTGCTGCCCCTGGGCGAGCCGGGCCTGGTGCCGGAAGGCGTCGGCGACCAGAGCCGGATCACCAAGCTGTTCACCTTTGACGGTCTGGCCCGCATCGACGTGAATGAAGTGCCCGCGGGAGACATTTGCGTCGTCTCCGGCTTCGACGGCATCGAAATCGGCAAGACGCTGACCGATCCGGGCCACCGAGACCGGCTGCTGGGCATCGCGGTCGAGGAACCCACCATCTCGGTGGACGTGATCGTGAACAACTCGCCCTTCGCTGGCCGGGACGGGAAGTACGTCACCAGCCGCCAGGTGAAAGACCGTCTATATCGGGAGCTGGAACGGAATGTCGCCCTGCGGGTCGAGGAGACCGATTCCCCCGACACCCACACCGTTTCGGGACGCGGTGAGCTCCATCTGGGCATCCTCATGGAGACGATGCGGCGCGAGGGATTCGAGTTCCAAGTGTCCCGACCGAGGGTCATCACCCGGGTGAGTGACACCGGGGAGCGCTTGGAGCCGTACGAGGAGCTCATGATCGATGTTGCGGAAGAGCACATGGGCGCGGTGATGGAGAAAATCGGACCCCGCCGTGGCGAGATGACCGAGATGCGGAACCCTGGTATGGGACTGGTCCGGCTGGTATTCAAGATTCCGAGCCGTGGGCTGTTCGGGTACCGTTCGGAGTTTTTAACCGACACGCGAGGCACCGGCACACTGCATCATCGCTTTCTGTCGTACGGTGGCTGGGCGGGGCCCCTGGCGGGCCGGAAGCGGGGTGTTCTGGTCGCGGACCGCGAGGGACAAGTGGTCGGATTTGCGCTGGGGAATTTGCAGGAGCGGGCCCAGATGTTCGTCGCGCCGGGCGAGGACGTGTATGAGGGCATGGTGGTCGGAGAGAATTCCCGGCCGGGTGACATGGACGTGAATGTCACCAAGGAAAAGAAGCTGAGCAACATGCGGACGACGGCAACCGACGATAACATCCAGCTGGAGCCGCCGCGCCCCATCAACCTGGAGTATGGCCTCGAGTACATCGAGGAAGATGAGCTGATCGAGGTTACCCCCGAGAATATCCGGCTGCGAAAGCGGATGCTCGCGGCGGTAGACCGGAAAAAGGCGGCCCGGGCGGCGGCTCGGATCGAGAATGCGTCGTAACCAGCTATGCGCGACTAACCGCAGGTCAACGAGAGGCGGACGAAGACAATGCCGGCCCTGGTGGCGTCACTCATGGACGTGAAGCTCCGTCGGAAGTTTGACGAAGGCGAGGACGAGTTCGAAGACGGGTTCGCTTTCGACGATTCCGACGACGATGAGGATGACGACGAGGACGACCTCGACGACGAAGAGGAGGACCTCGCCGAGGGCGATGGAGACCTCGAGGACTTCGACGACGACATCGAGCTCGAGGAGGAGCCGGAGGAGCGCTAGTTGCCGGCGCTCTTCCCTCTGGCTATGTTGTTGTCGTTGTTGGAGTTCCGGCAGGTGCCGGGCCTGTAGCTCAGGTGGTTAGAGCGCACGCCTGATAAGCGTGAGGTCGATAGTTCAACTCTATCCAGGCCCATCGTCGAAAGTCGAAGCCCCGTCAGTGTTTCCGCTGGCGGGGCTTGTTCGTTGTTTCATTCGAGGCGTTAGCTCGTCGCCTCACGGCATCCCCAGCCGTCGCAGAGAGGCCTGCGCCAATGGCTCGCGTCGCAGCTCAGGACCCATCGCCATCAGGAGGTTCGGGAAGTAGACCAAGTCCCCATTCTGAGGGTTGTTGGCAACTCGGGCGAGAAAGTCGAGGGCGCGGTCCTTCCCATACCCGGCTCGATACGCATTCAGCCGGGCCGATATGCCGGTGACGTACCCTACGTTCTCCGATCTGATGGAACCGATCTCGGCCCAGACCGTCGAGTCCGCGATCGCACGCAGCAGCGCCGGGCGGGTGGCCGGGTCCCGCATCCGCTTCCCCAGCCCTACAGCGACATCATGCGCCACACCGCACAGCTCGAGCAGGCGCTCCAAATTCACCGCGCTGCGCTCGAAATCGGAGATCACCAGATAGTGATTCCAGGCAGCGAACCGACCATTGGCAAAGTCGGGGTAAAGCTGGGTGACTTTCTGGAACCGGTCGGAGGCTTCGTTCATGCGTCCGACAACCGAGAACGAGACGGCGAGCTCGACTCCAATGATTGGAGAGAGCGGGTCGAGGGCCGCGGCTTGGCGCATTTCCGCGAGCCCTTCTTCACCCCGACCTTTCTGCAGGAGGTAGCCAGCATACCACTGGTGGGCGGTGGGGTATTGGGGATTGAGCGCGATGGCGCGTTGATACTCGGGTTCCGCCGCCGTCCAGTCCCGTCTCATTTGGAAGGCTAGCGCGAGGGACGCGTGCGGTTCGGCCAGTCCCGGGTCGATGGCGATCGCCCGGTGCGCCGCTACTTCGGACCGTCGAAGCACCTCCTCGGTGGCCAGCCCGGGCACGTCGTACTGGCTCGGCGCGTACAGCAAATAGGTATCGGCGAGACCGGCCCATGCGAGCGCGTAGCTCGAGTCGGCTTCGACCGCCTGCTCGAAGTACCCGGCCGCCCGTTGCAGGTCCGCGGGGGTCCGCTTGTTCCAGTGGAATCGGCCGAAGAGATAGGCGTCGTACGCCGCGCGATTGGTGGTCCCCGCTGTGACGAGTCGCGGGCCCGTGTCGGCGCCCAGTTTGAGAGCCAGTGTCCTCACGATGGCTCGAGCCACCTCGTCCTGCAACGCGAAGACGTCGTCGGCGCTGCGGTCATAGTTCTCAGACCAGAGCTGGAATCCGTCTTTCGTGCTGACGAGCTGGGCGCTGACCCGGAGCCGGGCACCGACTTTCTGGACGCTCCCCTCCAGCACCGTCCTCACTCCCAGCTGACGGCCCACGGTCCGTACATCGGTATTCCGTCCCTTGTAGATGAAGGCCGACGTACGCGCGGCCACCCGCAGGCCGGCGATTCGGCTGAGCGCGTTAATCAGAGTCTCGGCGATGCCGTCGCCGAGGTACTCCGCGCTCTGGTCGGCGCTGAGATCAACGAAGGCCAGGACGGCGATTGAGGGAGCGCCTTCGGACGCTGTCGGAGGCCAGTGCGTAACTGCCCACCAGGCGGTGGCGGCGAGCACCAGCGCAGCAACAGGGAGGCCGACCCACCGCGATGCGCGTGGTGGTCGAGCCGGTCCCGGCTGGATCAAGAGTGCTTCGGCGAACTGCGCGCCGGTCGCAAAGCGGTCCGCCCGGGTGGTGTCCATGGCTTTGGCAAGGACAGCGTCGAGCCCCTCCGACACCGTGTTGCGAATCGTGTGGATCGGTCGGGGTCGCTCGGTCAGCGCCCGGGCAAGGATCGCCCCGGCGGTGGGCCCGGTGAACGGCGCCTCCCCCGCCAGCATCTCGTAACAGACCACGCCGAGCGAATAGATGTCGGTCCGGGCGTCGAGATCGCGCTCGGCGCTCACTTGCTCCGGCGACATGTATGTCGCCGTGCCAATGGCGAGTCCCGTCCCGGTCAGGCGCTGGGCTCCGTCGGCGCCCATCACTTGGCCGATGCCGAAATCGGCCAGCAGCGCCAACCCTTCGGCGAGCATGATGTTCTCGGGCTTGATGTCACGGTGGATGACACCCTGACGGTGCGCGTAGTCGAGGGCCAGGGCCACTTGGCGTGTGATGCGGATTGCCTCCTCCACCGGGAGCTGCTGTTCCCGGGTGAGCCGGTCGCGCAGCGTTTCACCCTGGACGAACGGCATCGTGAACCAGAGCAGGCCGGCGGCCTCGCCCGAGTCATGGACTGTGAGGATGTGGGGATGTTGGAGCCGGGCAGCGAGTTTAATTTCGCGGAGAAAGCGCTCAGGGCCGAGACCGTGGGCCAGATCAGGGTGCAGAACCTTGAGGGCGACAGGGCGGTCGTGCTTGAGATCGTGCGCGAGGTAGACCGTGGCCATGCCCCCAGCGCCGACCTCGCGCTCGATCCGGTAGTGGTCGGCGAGAGCCTCCTTCAGGCGCCCCAGGGA
>JBEPVJ010000130.1:0-6091 GCA_041691095.1 Gemmatimonadales bacterium | reverse complement strand
ATTCCGCACGTTGGCTACCTGCACTGCGGCTTCGAGAAAATCGGCGAGTACCGTCAATACAACCAGATCATTCCATGGACCGATCGGGAGGATTACCTCAACTCCATCGGCAACAATGTTGCGTTCGCGCTCGGCGCTGAGCGGCTGTGGGGAATCGACATTACCGAACGGTGCACCGTTCTACGCGTAATTGCGGCGGAACTTTCGAGAATCATCTCGCATCTTGTCTGGCTCGGAACGACCTGCATCGATATCGGGGCTTTCACTCCTTTTCTGTGGGCATTTCAGGAACGCGAGAACGTCTACAATCTCCTCGAGGCCTGGGTAGGCGCGGGGCTCTCCACCTCGGCCACTCGTGTTGTCGGCATGGCGGCCGATATCCCGGCGGGATGGCTGGACGGGCTTCGCAATTTCCTGCGAACGTTCCCGAATACGATCGACGAGATCGATCGGATGCTCACGCGCAACGCAATCTGGGTGGGCCGCACCGTCGGACTTGGAATCATGACTCCCGACGAAGCGATCAACTGGGGACTTTCCGGACCAATGCTGCGCGCTTCAGGAGTTGCGTACGATGTGCGGAAAGATTTTCCGTATCTCGACTACGAGACGTACGACTTCGACGTTCCGGTTGGAACCAACGGAGATGTCTACGATCGATTTCTCGTCCGCATGGAAGAGCTTCGGCAATCCGTGCGAATTCTCAAGCAGGCAGCTGACCGCCTTCCCGACGGTCCGGTCAACGTCGACGACGCTCGCGTGATTCTTCCGCCGAAATCCAAGGCGACGAGCGAGATGGAGTCGATGATCCACCACTTCAAGGTTGTGATGGAAGGTCCGCGACCGCCGGTTGGCGAATCGTACGATGCGGTCGAGAGCCCGAAGCGAGAGAAAGGTTATTACATGGTATCCGATGGAACGTCTAAGCCGGTCCGCTGGCGAATCAGACCGCCGTCATTCGTCAACCTGTCCGCGATACCGAAGATGGTCGAAGGACATCTCTTGTCCGACGTCATCGCCATCAACGCCAGCATCGACATCGTCATGGGAGAGATCGACCGATGAGCGCCGGTCCCGGCGTGACCCATGGTACCGAAGAAGCCCATCAGCCGGTGTTCGTCGGTGCGGCCCGCGAGAAACTCGACGCGCTGTTCCCCAAATTTCCCACCAAGCAGGCGTGCCTGCTCCCTGCGCTCTGGATCGCGCAACAGGAGCGGGGCTGGATCTCGGGCGGCTCGATGGCGGAAATTGCCACCCTGCTGGATCTGACGCCGGCCTATGTGCGCGGCGTGGTCACGTTCTACACCATGTACCATACCCATCCGGTCGGCCGCCACTTCATCCAGGTGTGCACCACATCGCCCTGTCACCTCTGCGGCTCGGACGATGTGGTCAAGGCGCTGCTCAAGGAGACCGGCTGCGGGGAGCTCGGCGCCACCAGTCCCGATGGCCGCTTCACCGTCATCGAAGTCGAATGCCTCGGAGCCTGCGGTTTCGCGACGCCGATCCTCGTCAACGACGACTTCATCGAGAGCACCAGCCCGGAACGGGTTCCCGGAATCCTGGCGGGGTACCGGTAATGGGCTATCCGCACCCATCGCACCCGAAGGAAACCGTCGTCCTCTCCAAGTATTTCGGGGATGCCGCGGCGCGCACCCACAAGGGCTGGGTCGAGCGCGGCGGGTACGAAGGGCTCAAGAAGGCGCTGGGAATGACGCCCGAGGCGATCATCGAGGAGCTCAAGGCTTCCGGCCTTCGAGGCCGTGGCGGGGCGGGGTTCCCCACCGGGCTCAAGTGGAGCTTCATGCCGAAGGGAGACGGGAAGCCTCACTACCTCTGCTGCAACGCCGACGAATCGGAGCCAGGCACCTTCAAGGACCGCGAGATCATGCGCTGGACGCCCCACGCGCTGATCGAAGGTTGCGCCGTCGGATGCCACGCCATCGGCGCCGAAACCTGCTACATCTACATCCGCGGCGAATTCACCGATCCCTGGGAAGTGATGCAACAGGCGGTGGCCGAAGCCTATGCCGCCGGCACCATCGGGGCCAACGCGATGGGCTCCGGCAAGCGGATCGACATCGTGCTGTTCCGTGGCGCCGGCGCCTACATCTGCGGCGAAGAGACCGCCCTGATGAACTCGCTGGAAGGCCGGCGCGGTAACCCGCGGATCAAACCGCCGTTCCCGGCCGCCGCGGGCCTCTTCGGCATGCCGACGACGATCAACAACGTCGAAACCCTGGCCGCGGTGCCGCACATTCTCAACCGTGGCGCGGCCTGGTATAAGGCGCTCTGCCTCAGCAACCCCAAGAGCACCGGGACCAAGCTCTTCTCGGTCTGCGGTCACGTGATGAAGCCGGGGAACTTCGAGGTCACCATGGGCTATCCCATGAAGGACCTCATTTACGAAATGGCCGGTGGCATGCGGCCAGGGCGGACCTTGAAGGCGGTCATTCCGGGCGGCTCGTCGGTTCCCCTGATGAATCGCGCCGAGGCGGAAAGCGCGCTCTGCGATTACGAAGGCATTGTCGAAAAGGGTTCGATGCTCGGCTCGGCGGGATTTATCGTCATGGACGATTCCGCGGATATCGTGTATGAGGTGTATCGCCTGGCCAAATTCTATGCCCATGAGAGCTGCGCCCAGTGCACCCAGTGCCGCGAAGGCACCGCGTGGACCACCAAGATTTTGGAACGCATTCTCAAGGGCCAGGGCAAGCAGGAAGATCTCGGGCTGCTGCTGGAGCTCTCCGAGCAGATGACCGGCAAAACCATCTGCGTGCTGTCGG
Organism: Gemmatimonadales bacterium; assembly: GCA_041691095.1. Taxonomy (GTDB): domain Bacteria; phylum Gemmatimonadota; class Gemmatimonadetes; order Gemmatimonadales; family GWC2-71-9; genus JABFSM01. The sequence continues at coordinate 3,305 of JBEPVJ010000130.1, read as the reverse complement.
ACAGCTGCGCGGCACCCATCGTGAGCGGCATTCAGAAGTTTCGCTCCGAATTCGATGCCTACTTGAGCCGGGCCAGGGCGCCCGCGCTGGCGGGAGTCTAGCGGTATGAGCGCAGAGCTCGTCAACGTCACGATCGATGGTGTGGTGGTGAGTGTGCCCAAGGGCACGACCATCATCGAGGCCGCCAAGCAGGCCGGCGTCCTGGTGCCTCACTACTGCTACCATCCCTCACTGCCGTCTCCCGCGGTCTGCCGGATGTGCCTGGTGGAAGTGGAGAAGGCGCCGAAGCTGATGCCGGCCTGCGTTACCACCGTGGCCGAGGGCCAGGTCGTGAAGGTGATGAGCGAGCCAGCGCTCAAGGCCCGCGAGAGCGTGCTGGAGTTCCTGCTGATCAACCATCCGCTCGACTGCCCCATCTGCGACCAGGCTGGCGAGTGCGAGCTGCAGGACTATGTGTTCCAGGAAGGTCGCGCCGGCACTCGCTACAGCGACTATGCCAAGCGGTTCAATCCGGTAGAAGACTTTGGGCCCGACGTGCTGTACGTCCCCAACCGCTGCATTTTGTGCACCCGCTGCGTCCGTTTCATGGACGACGTGGCGGACACGCCGGTGCTCAACGTGTCGGAGCGGGGAGACCGGGCCTACATCGGAATCGATCAGAACCAGCGGCTCGATCACGAATGGTCCGGCAATGTCGTGGACCTCTGTCCGGTCGGCTCGCTGATTTCCAAGGACTTTCTGCACAAGGCGCGCGCCTGGGATCTCGACAAGAGTGCAAGCATCTGCCCCGGCTGCACCCAGGGCTGCAATATCACGATCGACACCCGGGACGACGTGGTGGTTCGGCTCCGTCCGCGGGCCAACCTCGACGTGAACCGCCACTTCATCTGCGATACCGGCCGGGCCGACTACCGCTGGATGAATCGCGGAGACCGGATCGAGGCGCCGCTGCTCCGCGATGGTGCCCGGCTGGTGCCCACCGACTGGGAAACCGCGATTCCCCGCCTGTCCGCCGCGGTCAAGTCGGGCTCGGGGCGGGTGGTGCTGCTCGCCTCCGGCCGTGCCTCCCTCGAATCGCTGGGCTGGATGAAGCGACTGGTGGAAGGGCGCGATGTGACCGCCGCGATCAAGGTGCCGCAGGGTCCCGAGGCGCCGCTTCCAGGTGTGCCCAACCTCGCCTTGCGAAAGGACCGGGTGCCCAACCTCGACGGGGCCCGGCTCGCGGGATATTCCGCCGACTGGAAGGATGCGCTGAGCAAAGTGGATGGCGCAGGCCTGGTCATTCTGCTCGATGCCGATCTCGACGATCAGGAGGCCGCGCGTCTCGTGGCGGCCGGGACGGTCATCGGGCTCCAGAGTATCGACGACGATCGGCTGAAGGGCGCTTCAATGCTCCTGCCGGTGTCCACCATGGCGGAAGAGAACGGCACGTATGTCAATCGGGACCAGCGAGTCCAGCGCTTCACCGAGGCAAAGGCGGCCCCCGGGATGGCCCGCCCCGCCTGGTGGATCGCGGCGCAGGCCTGGGCAGAAAACAATGCGGGGCAGGGAGCTCCGCTCAGTGCGGCGGACGCCTTTGCTCGGCTGGGAGAGACGATCCCCGCCCTGAGCGGCTTCAGCTACGCGGATCTCGGCCTGATCGGGCGGACCATCGAAGCCACGGCCCCGATCGACGCCGCCGGACAGGGAGCGGCCCGATGACCGCTGCCGACAAGGGCTACTGGCTGTTCACCATCCTCAAGCTGATCATCATTTTCACCATTACCATGGTGGGTGTGGCGCTCCTCACGTTGATGGAACGGAAGGTCAGCGCTTGGATGCAGAACCGCCGCGGTCCCAACCGGGTCGGCTGGGCCGGGCTGCTCCAGCCGGCGGCGGACGGGATCAAGAACATCATCAAGGAAGAGACGCTCCCGGCGGAAGTGAACATGGGCATCTTCATGCTCGCCCCGGCGCTGGCTTTCATTCCCGCGCTGCTGCTGGGGTCGGTGATTCCCTGGGCGGCGCCGATGCGGGTCGACTGGGACGCCCACGTCCCCCTCCTGGGCGCGTTCAGCTACCACGGCATGCTCACGATGGCGCTGACCGACCTGCCGATTGGATTCCTCTTCGTCCTGGCCATCAGCTCGCTCGGGGTCTACGGCATCGCGCTGGCGGGCTGGGCCTCCAATAACAAGTACTCGTTGCTGGGCGGACTTCGGGCGAGCGCCCAGATGATTTCCTATGAAGTGGCAATGGGGATGAGTTTGATCCCGGTCCTGCTGCTGACAGGGAACGTCACTTTTCAACAAATCATCGCAAACCAACAGCAGGGGCTGTGGTTCATCCTCCCGCTGTTCTTGAGCTTTTTCATCTTCCTCGTCGCAGGCTTCGCCGAAACCAACCGGCTCCCCTTCGATCTCCCCGAGGCCGAGTCCGAGCTCATCGCCGGGTACCATACCGAATACAGCGCCATGAAGTTTTCGATGTTCCCGATCTCCGAATACTCCAACATGGCCACCGTCTCGGCCATGGTGGTGACCCTCTTCTTCGGCGGCTGGGACATCCCGTTCACCACCTGGGACCAGAACGGCAGCGGGCTCGCCACCCTGGCGACGGCGCTCTTCATGTTCCTGAAGGTGCTGTTCTTTCTCTTCTTCTTCATGTGGATCCGCTGGACGCTGCCCCGGTTCCGCTACGACCAGCTCATGGCGCTGGGGTGGAAGGTCCTGCTCCCCCTGGCCCTCGGCTACATCATGGTGACCTCCGTCGGTATCTGGGGCATGCAGCACTTCGGCGGGGTGACCAGCCCGCGGGTCAAGATGCTGATTCTCTTCGGCATCAACCTCGTGATCGGGTACTTCGTGTTCTTCCTCCTGGACCGCGGCCACATCCTCTCGGGATCCTATCGCGCGTCCTCCAATCTCGATGCGGGCGCCCGTCGCGCCCGGGCGGCGGCCTGATGGCGATCGGCGTCAAGGTACTGAAGCGGCCCGACCGGCAGGTCAGCTATGTGCGCGCCGCGCTCAAGGGCATGGCTCTCACCTTCAAGCACATGCTGCAGCCGAAGGTGACCATGCAATACCCCGAGGAAAAGAGCACCGGCGATGACCGGGGCCACTACACTATTTCTCCCCGGTGGCGCGGTACGCACCGGATGCTTGCGGACGAACAGGGCCGCACCAAGTGCGTCGCCTGTGGCTTGTGCCCGCAGATCTGTCCCGCCAATTGCATCAAGCTGGTTCCCGGCGAAGACGAGTCGGGCAACCGCTACCCGCTCATCTATGAAATCGACGAGTTCCGCTGCGTCTTCTGCGGCTATTGCC
>JBEPVJ010000129.1:0-6096 GCA_041691095.1 Gemmatimonadales bacterium | reverse complement strand
GCGCTCCTCGCCCGAAGTGAGGTCCCGGAGCTTCAGTGCTTCCCGGGCGTCGTAACGCGTGGCGTACACCAGCCATTTCCCGTCGGGGCTCGCCACCGGGCGATACGCGCCTTCGGTTTCGTGGGAGCGCACCAGGGTGCGGCCGGTCTCGCGGTCGAACTGGGCCACCTGGTACTGCCCGAGACGGCGCGGGTTGCTGCGCGCGGAGCGCTCTTCGCTGTCGTCGCCCGCCGACTGGATCTCCCCAGGATCGGTGCCGAGGCCGAGGGACGGCGACACCCCGCCGCTGACGTTGACCCACAGGTAACGGGCCTCGCCGCTCGGCGCGGCCGCGTAGTGGGAGGGCATGGTCCCGCCGGGGGAGGCACCTTCGGGACGGAGTCCGGTGAGCTGCAGCCCCGAGCCGCCGTCTTTGTGGTACATGAAGAGCTGTCCGGTGCGGCTCGCGATGAGATACTGACCGTCGGGTGACCAGATCGGGGAGGCAAAATTGGTCCGCTCACTCTTGGTGAGAATCTGGGGTCGAGTGCCGTCCGCGTTGGCGATCCAGAGGTTCTTCGAGCCGTTGCGATCGCTCACGAATGCGATCTGGTGGCCGTCGGGCGAGTATCGGGGCTGCTGGTCCCACCCCGCGCCACTCGTGATCCGGGTAGCGGTCCCGCCCGTGATTGGCAGCGTGTAGAGGTCGCCGAGGATGTCGAAGACGACGGTCTTCCCGTCGGGGGAGACGTCAAGAGAGATCCAGGACGCCTCGTCGGTGGTAAAGCTGAGGGTCCGGGGCGTGAGCAGGGGCAGCCCACTGGATTTTGCGGCGGCTTTCACGGCGCTGTCGTTTTGAGCCGGAGTCTGGGCCACGAGCGGCGCACTGGAGACCAGCGCGAGGGCCAAAGTCGATCCAAATCGGCGCAGGGGCATCATCGGGGTATCTCCGAATTCACGGTACGTCCCGGGCGATCGCGGTGACGAAGAAGACCCTGCATTCTAATCCGGTTCGGTTGCCCGGCCGAAACATACTCCGGCCATGCCACCGGTCTGGTCCACTTCGGATGACAACCGGATGAGGAGAAGCCGTAGGCCCGTCATCGGTGTAGTCATCGGACAATCGGTGCCTGGTTTGCCGGCAATCCGATCGAGTCGCTCCTGGCCGAGAGGAATCGGTTGAGCTCGCCTGGCTAACGCGCCAGCATGGTGGCTGCCACCATGGCGAGCACGTCACTGAATGCGTGAGCGACGATGGGCTCCAGGGCGGATCGCCGGCGCAGATAGACCAGCGCGAACACCAATCCCGAGACGGCGGTCGCGATGGCGCTTCCGACGCCCTGGTACAGATGGCCGACGCCGAACGCGATCGAACTCAGTGCGACTCCGAGAACCAGACCCGGCCGCCCGAGCCACTTTTCGAAGCGAGTGACCACAAAGATGCGCTGAAGCTCTTCGACGACCCCGCCCCCGAAGATTCCGATCGGCAGGAAGATCAGGAGATGAACGGGATCCCTGAAATAGGTGGTGATCGACGGGCCGGTAGTTGGGGCTGGGGGAATCAGCGAGTTCATCACCGAAGTCAGCGCGACATTGAGACCAATGAACATTGCACAACCGATCACGAGCCCTGTGCGCAGGTGTCTGGGCCATTGGGCGCGGGTGACACCGAGGGTCCCGAACTGCTCCCCTCCCAGGCGGAGCAGGAGGAAGATGGCGGCAAAGACGCCGAGCTTGACCAGCACGATCCGCAGCACCAGCTCGCGAAATGTCCCCGGCAGGATCGCATCGGATCTGCGCGTGAGAAACTGAAGAATCCAGCTCAAGAGGATCACCCAGAGCGAAATCCCCAGCGCCGCTCGCTTCGGTACTACCGACGGAGTTTCCATGCTCTCGATCGAATCGGGTTTCTCATCGTCGGCCAGGGGTGAGCTGTTCCACGCCTTCCGAGGTCACCCGGTGTGACACCAACGCCAGCGGATTCGCCCCTTCTCCGATGACGATCGCCTGATCCAGCGCAGTGCGCGCCCTCTCCGCATCCGCCTCGGTCCTCGCATGGATCACGGCCAGCAGATCGCCTCGACGCACCGGGACGCCCGGTTTGGCGGGGATCATGAAGCCGACCGCAGCGTCGATCGCATCTTCGGTCTTCGATCGCCCGCCGCCTAGTGCGATGATGGCATGGCCGATCTTCCGGGGCGGAATGTCCTTCACGACCCCGTCCTGCACCGCGCGATACTCCATCGTCACCGGCGCCCGGGGCAGCCGGCCGTAGTCGCTCACCACCCGGGAGTCCCCTCCCTGCGCCTCGGTCATCCGCGCAAACATCTCCAGCGCGCGCCCGGAGGTGATGGTCTCCTCCAGCTTCCTCCTCGCCTCGGTGCGATCGGCGACCACCCCCGCGACCATGAGCATCTCGACGGCCAGCGCGTACGTCACCTCCATCAGGTCCGCCGGTCCCCTGCCCTGCAGTCCCTCCAGCGACTCGATCACCTCGAGCGCGTTGCCGCAGGCGACGCCGAGCGGGCGGTCCATCGCGGTGAGCAGGGCGACGGTACGGCAGCCATTGGCCTCACCAATGCCGATCATTGTCTTCGCCAGCACCTGTGACTGCGCCGGGTCCGTGATGAACGCGCCGCTCCCCGTCTTGATGTCCAGCACGAGTCCGGTCAGCCCTTCGGCCAACTTCTTCGACATGATGCTGGCCGAGATGAGCGGGATGGATTCGACCGTGCCTGTGACGTCACGTAGCGCGTAGAGTTTCTTGTCGGCGGGGCAGATCTCCGGGGTCTGGCCCAGCATCACCACGCCGAGCCTGCGCACCTGGGCGACGGCCTCCTCCAGCGAGAGCCGGGTGTTGAATCCCGGGATCGATTCGAGCTTGTCCAGCGTACCGCCGGTATGGCCCAGCCCGCGCCCCGAGATCATCGGCACCGCCTCGCCGAGACAGGCGACCATCGGCGCCAGGAGCAGCGAGGTCTTGTCGCCCACGCCGCCGATCGAGTGCTTGTCCACGCGCGGCGTGGCCCAGCTTCCAAAATCGAGCGATGCGCCGGAGCGGAGCATTGCCTCGGTGAGCGCGGCGAGCTCTCCCGGCTCCAGCCCGCGCCAGACCACCGCCATCGCCAGCGCGCTCATCTGGTAATCGGGCACTTGCCCCGCAACGTACCCCTTGACCAGGGCGCGCCACTCGTCGCCGGTGAGGGGGAGGCCATCGCGCTTGCGTTCGATTAACCTTGGAATCAGCATGCTGAAAACATACGCCCTCCACCTCATTCTCGCGGCCCTGCAGGGCCCTTCCCGGGACTCGCTCCTCGCCGAAGGCGCGCGGCTGGCGCCGATGCAGCCGGCGGCCGCGCTGATCCGCTTCGAGGCGATCCTCGCCAGCGACTCCATGGACCTGCAGGCCAACTGGCGCGCCGCCGTCGCCTTCAACGATGTTGCCCAGCCCCTCACCGGCAAAGCGGACCGGGCTCGGCGCGACTCGTTGCTGGCCAAGGGAGAGGTCACGGCGCGCCGCGCGGTGCGGATTGCCCCCGCCGACGCGCCGGCCCTCTTTGCGCTGGGACTCCTGCTCGGCAACACCGCGCTGACCAAAGGCACCAAAGAGAAGGTGCGGATGGCCACCGAGATCCACTCGCTCGCGCTCCGCGCGGTCGCGGCCGACTCGAATCACGATGGCGCGCACCATCTGCTGGGGCGGTGGAACTACGAGGTGATGAGTCTTTCGGGATTTCAGCGATTCGTCGCCAAGAGCATCCTGGGCGGCGCAGTGTTCAGCCAGGCAAGCTGGGAGACCGCTCGGCTGAACCTGGAGCAGGCGGTGCGGATCGATCCGGAGCGGATCTATCACCGGCTCGACCTCGCCAGGGTGCTGGCGGCCCGGGACGAAACCGCGGCGGCCCGCTCGGAACTCCGGCGCATTGCCGGAATGCCGAATCGAGTCGCCGCGGATTCAACCTATAAACGTGAGGCGGTGGAGCTGCTGGCCAGACTCAACTGACGTGTTTCTTGATCTCCCGTTTGGCTTTGCGGCTCAATTCGTCGATCTGGTCTCCCGCCAACTCCTTGGCGTCATCGAGATGCCGCTGCAGCTTGCGGCGGGTAACCTTGCCCGTCGCCGGGGCAAAGAGCAGTGCCACGGTGGCGCCGACCAGCGCGCCGATGGCCAGTCCAGCGGCAAAACTTCCGGCGCCCATCCCGCGGGACGCTTCGGCTTCTTCTTCGAATTCCTCGTCATCATCATCGATGTGGCGTCGCATCGGGCACTCCTGTGAGCGGTGGATCGTCTCCGGAACGTACTTCGCCCCGCTTCGCTTGACCACCTCTCACCGGCAGCCCAAGTTCCACCCCTTATGACCAGCCCCCCTCCCACCGGCGCCGCCGAACAGATCGCCCGACTCACCGCCCGGGTCGACGCGCTCGAGCGGGAGCGGAAGCAGCTCCTGACGCTGCTCGATATGCTCCGGGAGATCAGCGGCTCCCTCCACTATGTGGACATCGTCCAGACGGTGGCCCGCCGCCTGGGCAACACCTTCGGGCTCGACCGCTGCTCGGTGTTCCTGGCCGAGCGGGGCGGCGGCGCGGTACACCTGGTGGCCAGCTACGAGGATCCGGGGATCCGGAATCATGTGGTGGACCTGACCCGCTACCCCGAGCTGCGCCGCGCGCTGGAGACCGGCGAGGTGGTGAACATTCCCGACGCCACCCGGGATCCGTCGCTCGCGGGTGTCTTTGCGGTGCTGACGAGCCGGCGGGTGCAGTCGATCACCGTGGTGCCGATCAGCTGGAGGGGCGCCGCGATCGGGGCAATCTTCCTGCGCACCTTCAAGGACGGCGCCGAGCTAGCCGAGCAGGAAGTGGAGTTCTGCCGCGTGGTAGCTGACCTCACCGCGCGCTCGCTCCGCCAGGCCCACCACTTCGAGCGGCTCCGGGCCACCAAGGGCGGCGGGGCGGCGGCGGTGGCGGCTGAGCGGGAGCGCGCCGCGATGCTGGGATTCCTGCGCCGCTTCCTGCTGGCCTTCGGCGATCGGGACGGCGCCTGGGACGAGGGGCTGCTGGCGCGCTCGAGCACCGCCGAGCTGGACCGCCTGGTAGGCGTGGCGCTCACCGTGCTGACCAACGAAGCCCAGGGATAATGACGGGGAAGCCACCCGCCGCCCTCGCCAGGCGTGCGGAGGAGCTCCGGCAGCGAATCGACCGGGCCAACCAGCTCTACTACATCGCCGATCACCCCGAGATTCCCGACGCGGAGTACGACCAGCTCTTCCGCGAGCTCCAGGCGATCGAGGCGGAGCACCCCGCCCTGGCTTTCCCCGACAGCCCGACCCAGCGGGTGGGCGCGGCGCCGGCCTCTGCGCTCAGTAAGCATCCCCACCGCCGCCCGATGCTCTCGCTCGCCAACGCCTTCGACCCGGCCGAGCTGTCGGCGTGGGAGGAGCGCAATGCGCGGCTCAACGCCGACGTGAAGGCCGCGGGTTACACCACCGAGATCAAGATCGACGGCGCGGCGGTGAGCCTGACCTACGAGCAGGGCCGGTTGACGGTCGGCGCAACCCGAGGCAACGGTGTCATCGGCGAGGACATCACCCCCAATCTCAAGACGGTGTCCGACATCCCACTCCACATCGCGGCCGGCGATGTGCCGGCGCTGATGGAGATCCGGGGCGAGGTGTACCTCCCCTACAAGAACTTCGAGAAGCTGAACCAGGAGCGCGAGGCCGCGGGCGACCCGGCCTTCGCGAATCCGCGCAACGCCGCCGCCGGCGGTCTCCGGCAGCTCGACCCCGCCTCGACCCGGAAGCGGCGGCTCCGGATGTTCGCCTTCAGCATCGAGGTCATCGAAGGCCGGCTCGAGCTCGCCACCCAGGACGACGTGCTCCGCACGCTGGAGTCGTGGGGGTTCCAGGTCGAGCCGCACCACGAGCGCCACGAGGACCTCGCCGCGGTCCAGGCTCGAATGGATCACCTGGAGGCGCTGCTCGAGCGCCTGCCGTTCCAGGCCGACGGGGTGGTGGTCAAGGTGGACCAGCGCGGAATGCACGAAGACCTCGGCGTCATCGGCGGGCGCGAGCCGCGCTGGGCCATCGCGCGGAAATTCGCACCGGAGGTCGGCAT
>JBEPVJ010000128.1:0-6110 GCA_041691095.1 Gemmatimonadales bacterium | reverse complement strand
ATCGCGATCTTGTCCTGAGGCTTCCCACCGAACATCCCCTTGAGACCCTTCGCCGCCTTGCCTGCCAGCGGCGCCGCGGCGACCGCCATCCCAACCGGCGTCATCGCCGCTATCACGCCCATCCCCGCCATCGGGTTCGCCGCCTTGGCCGCGGCCGCTGCATTGGCCGCTTGCGCGGCCGCTGCTGCGTTGGCTGCCGCGACAGCTGCCGGCGTTCCGGGCACCTGAATGCCTTGCTGGCAGGGGATCGCCGTCGCGGCGGGGGTCGAGTCGGTGGTCTTCTTGACAATGCCTTTTGCCACGCCAACGATCGCGGCCCCCGCCTTGCCGGCTACCGCAGCGCCGCAAGGATTGAGACCGCCGGCGCCGAGCGCGTTAGCCACCCCGCCCGCCCGCTTCCCGAGGAGCGACTGGACTCCGGCACCTGCCGCCGCAGTCCCGGCAGTGTCTGCCAGGCGCTTGGCAATGGTTCCAAGCCTGCTCGGCGGCTTCTTGACCTTCTTGACCGAGGTATCCGACGACTGTGCAACGAGGCCGGTGACGGGAGCTGCCGAGGCACCGAGAAGCAGGATCAAGCCGAGGTGAATCAGTCGCATGGAGGCACCCGGTTCGGACGAAGGGTCTCCGAGAACGCCTGGTCTAACCGAGCGGTCGCGGACAGCGTAGGTAACGGCGGGAAACCTACGCCCGGACCATCAGCGCCATTTCAGCCGCTAATCAGCGCCCGATCATTTCGAGTAACCTGTTGAATCCATATGACTTCGGAGGGGAAGTACGAGGGACTACTTGGCCGGGTCTAGGCTGCCTGGATGGCCTTGCCCTGGTATGCCACCAGCCACGCCGAAAGCTCGGCGCTCATGACGCCCGCGGTTTTGACCGCGATTTCCGCCAAGCCGCCTACGGTCGGCTCCTTCAAATCTTGGAGCTCCTGCTGCAGCTCCCGAAGCCGCTCCTCGATTCGACGGGATCGCGCGGCGGTGGCCTCGTAGTCACCCTGGCTGCGGAGGCCGTGCATCGCGCCACCGAAGGCCGGAATGACCAGGCTCAGGACCAGCAGGACTTCCTCGATCGACTCTGACACCGGCCAGCGGACGCCGAGTACTCCCGCGAGATGGTACGCCGCCAGCGCGAACGCCACACCGAAGACCCACTTGGTCGTCCGATGCAGAATGGCATCTACCCTGCCATTTCTCCGAGCGGTCCGCGCGTGGTAGTCGATCTGCCCTTCCAGCGCGCCGGCGGCAAGGATGCAATGCGCTCCCTCCATCTGCTGCCCCACGTCGAGCGGCAGGACACCCGCCTCGCGGACCACGGCCCGGAACATCCAGTCCACCCACGATTCCTGCGATGAAAGCCCCGGATTGGCCTCGACTCCCAGTACCGGCGTGCGGGAAAGCGGCAGGAGCATGGGCAACAACCGGATCCACTCCGCCAATCGGCGGCAATCGAGCCACTGGGCGTGGAATCGGTGGCGTCCGGTGTATCTCACGATGAGCACGATAAAAAGAAGAAGTACGAATTCGACGAATGCTGCCACCTTGACCATGCCCGGGTGGCCGGCCTGGTGGAACGCGATTCCCGCCGCCGCCGCCGCGACCGCAAGCCACGAGAGCATGTAATTGAGGAGGAACGCGCTTCGGTAGCGACCCCCGTTGTAGTTGGCCAGATGACTGGCCCAGGCGTAGTGTCGGTAGATACCCGTGCCGGTCAGAGCTTCGCGGAGAGCAATTGAGGCTCCCTGGCTGGCCCACTCCCGTTCCCATCGGACTCGAAGCGCCTCCACGTGGGCCGGCTCGGGAGTTTCCTCTGAATCGTGCGGTGATGGTTCGTCGCCACCTTCGGCGGATGTCCCCGGCGGCCGGGGCGCTGGCGCGCCCTTGGAGGCAAGGAGGCTGAAGAACAGATCGTAAATTCGTCCGGAGTTGTGGCTTCGCACCTTCTCGCGGAAGTAGCTCTCCTGCGGGTTATCCCCCGCTTTCTCGTCCTCCGGACCGGGCTTGGGCGCCACCAACAGCCTGCGGAAGTGACGGGCCAGCGGCCGAAGTCCTAACCCCCGGCCCTCCTCTACCTCGTTTGGGTCGTGCAACCAGGGATTGCCGAGTCCGTCCATCGGAATTCGTACGACCGGAATGCCATAGTCGCGGGCCAGCCGGACGATGTCTCCGGTGCCCCCGGGCCCGGCCGGAAGTCCGTCCCATACCGCGATGACTACGTCGGAGTTGAGGCAAAGCGCCGTGGCGAGCTGCCGATAGGCACCGTGCTTGCCAGCGACACCATCGAGCTCTTGAATGCCGCCCTCACCCTCCGCGGCGACACGCAGCTCCTCAAACTCCTGGATTGAAACCGTATCCCGCTCTCCGTAGCCGAACTCGCCTTCCTCGCAGGGGACTTCGGTGCCGTCGGGCAGCTGCTTCTTGACCTGGAAATCGAGGAGGTATTTGTCGCGGGGAAACGGCAGCAGCCCGGTGAGCAGCCAGTTGCGATTGCGGGCCCGAGCGACCTGCGCGCCGAGACGGTCGGTGCCCTCAGCGAGACCCGAGAGCACCCGAAGCATGGCGGGCTCGGGGGGAGAATTCGACTCGGGGTCGAGATATCCTGCGGCGGGATCGGTCAGGACCTGGTCCACCACGTCTTCGATGGAATCGAAGACCTGGTTCAGGCGCTCCCGGATTGCTTCGGTATTCTGACGCTTGAGCTTGTCCCAGCGGTGCCCTGCCACGCCGACTCTGACCGTGAGCCGCGGGCGGGGTGGGTGCATCGATCCTCCGTCGCTCAGACGGACAGCGTCGCCTGAATGCTCCGCACTGCCTCCGCGGAGGCGTGAAGGTCCTTCTTCTCCTGTTCCGTCAGCGCTACCTCGATGATCTGCTCGAGTCCGCCCCGGCCGATCTTGCAGGGCACACCGCAGAACATCCCGTCGAGGCCGTATTCACCCTGAAGCCACGCCGCACAGGGGAGCACCCGCTTCTTGTCCAGCACGATCGCTTCGACCATCTGAATCGCGGCGGCGCTCGGGGCGTAGTACGCGGAACCAGTCTTGAGATGGGCCACGATCTCCGCCCCGCCGTTGCGGGTGCGGGCGACGATCGCGTCCAGCTTGTCCTTGGCCAGCAGCTGGGTGACCGGCATGCCGGAGACCGTGGTGCAGGAAATCAGCGGGACCATCGTATCGCCATGGCCACCGAGCACCATCGCCTGAATGTCTTCGACCGACACTTGCATCGCGTCCGCGAGGAAGGTGCGATAGCGCGCAGTATCGAGTACACCCGCCATGCCGAGCACCCGCTCACGCGGAAAGCCGCTGGCTTTCATGGCGACGTAGCACATCACGTCAAGCGGGTTCGAGACAACGATGATGATCGCCTTCGGCGCCACCCGCGCGATTTCCTTCGAGACCGATTGCACGATCCCTGCGTTTGTCTTGACCAGGTCGTCGCGGCTCATTCCCGGCTTCCGCGCGATGCCGGCGGTCACCACGAAGATTTCGGAGTCCGCGGCCGCCTCGTAGTCGTTCGCGCCGATGACCCGGGTGTCATACCCCTCGATGGGGCCGGACTGCCACTGATCGAGCGCTTTGCCGTGAGGAATGCCCTCGGCTACGTCGACCATCACAACGATCCGGGCCAGGTTCTTTTCAGCCAGCCGCTGAGCCGCGGTCGCCCCGACGTTTCCGGCGCCGACCACGGTGATCTTGTTCATCATGAAATGGGCTCTGGGTTAACGGTCGAGATGTTCTGCAGTTGAGGCGCCAAATCTAGCCCCGCCCGAGGGCGAGACCAACCGTGATTGCGGCCGTTAGGCGCGCCGGCGGCGACGTGGCCTCCCCGACGGCTTGGCGGCTGGCTTCTGCTCGACATTGCCGTCGACCTCCGGCTCTTCCGGCACAAATTCCGAGGCGACCTTGGCGGCATCCTTCGCGCCAAGCTGGCGAAGCCCTTCATAAAGTACGATCCCTGCTGCCGTGGCCAGATTAAGGCTTCGCACCTTCCCGCTCGGCATGGGGATCGTGAAGCACTCTTCGGGATGTTTCTCCAGGATGCGGTCCGGGAGGCCATCGGTTTCATTGCCGAATACCAGGACACTGTTCGAGCGGAACTGGGCATCGGAGAGCGGTCGCGTGGCGCGCGCGGAAAAATAGAGGCAGCGGTCGCGAGACATCGCTTCCCGGAATGACCGCCACCCTGGATGCACCCACAGATCGACCGACTTCCAGTAGTCCAATCCGGCGCGTTTCATCTGGCTGTCGTCCATCGAGAAACCCAGCGGCTCGATCAGGTGGAGGCTGGTGTCGGTGGCCGCGCAGAGCCGGGCGATATTGCCGGTGTTCGGCGGAATCTTGGGCTCGATCAGAGCAATGTGCAGCGCCATCATCCGCCTCGCGTATGCATCTCCCGCCGGGGATCGGCGCGGAGCCCTGCAATCTGGTACAGTGCCTCTCGGTGCGGCAGCACGAGACGCTGCTCTGCTCCCCGATCGCGCCGATTGAGCCAGGCAGTCGAAAGCATCCCGGCGATGTCGTCATCCGTGCGTCCCAACCGAAGGGGCTCGCGTAAATCCATACCCTGCTCGGCATACAAGCAGGAGAACCAGGTTCCATCCGCGGTCACCCGGCTCCGATCGCATAAGGCGCAGAACGGCGCGGTGACCGAGGCGATGATTCCGAATACCGCCCCGTCGGACATCCGGAATCGCTCAGCCGGTGCCGAAGGAGAATCAGGATCGGGAAGCGGCTCGACCCGTCCATATCGGCTGGTAATGCGCTCCAGCAATTCGGCCCGCGTGACGACGTCCTCGCTACGCCAGCGCGTCGCTCCGCCAACGTCCATGTATTCGATGTAGCGAATTTCATGACCGCCCTGCCGTGCGAATTCCAGCAGGTCTGTCACCTCGTCATCGTTGAATCCGCGAATGACGACACTGTTCAGCTTGACCCGGCCGAGGCCGGCAGTACCGGCGGCCGTGATTCCTTCCATAACATCGCCGTGCCGAGTGCTCCTGGCAAAGGCGAGCATGCGCTCAGCCTTCAGCGTATCGAGACTGACGGTAACTCGGCGAAGGCCCGCCGACCGGAGCGACGCGGCGTTCTCCGCGAGCAGGATTCCATTGGTCGTGAGGGCGAGGTCACCGAGTCCGGGGCGGGCCGAGAGCATCCGGACCAGGGCGGGCAGATCGTGGCGCAGGAGCGGCTCGCCGCCGGTAAGCCGGATCTTGGTTGCGCCCAGCCGGAGAAAGATTCCCGCCAGCCGGTCCAGCTCTTCGAAAGTCAGCAGCGACTCGCGTGGCAGCCAGGTGTAGCTGTCCTCCGGCATGCAGTAGCCGCAGCGCATATTGCATCGGTCGGTCACGGAGAGGCGTAGACTCCCGAGCGGCCGATCGAACTGGTCGGTGAGCTGGTTCACGGCGAGCTCCCCGCCGGTGTGGTCGGGTCGACCCAGGCTACCTGGCCGTCGGCGTAGGTCTCCCGCTTCCAGATTGGCACTCGCCTCTTTAGTTCCTCGATCAGATGGCGGCAGGCCATGAATGCTTCGGCACGGTGAGCTCCAGCGACCGCAACCGCCACCGCAACTTCCCCGACGTTCAGGCGTCCGAGTCGGTGGGATAGCGTTGCCCGGACCGGCCACGTCGATTCCACCTCGGCAATCAGCTCGCCGCAGAGCGATTCGGCCATCGGCTCGTAAGCGCTATAGTCGAGGCCGATGACATCGCGCCCTGCATGATGATTGCGGACCAGGCCGAGGAAAGTCGCTATCCCACCGTGCGCGGGAGCCGCCAGGGTGAAATGATCGCCCGCTGCGTCGTGGAAAGCGGTACTTCTTCGTATTACACCGCGATTCGGGACGCGACCGCGGAGCCTCTACTTAAAGAAATAGCTGGTCGACTCGCAGCCGATGAATATAGGCATTACAAACTCTTCTATGAGACTCTTAAAGTAGGAGGTGAACCAGATCTCCCATTCTGGAAGAAGGTATCAGTCGCGATCAGTAGAATATTCGAGTCCGACGACGACGAGCTTGCCTACGCCTACTATTGCGCAAACGTCACGCCAGCCGGAGGCACGACCCGCACTTACACACGATCCGTCTTTTCACGCGCGCAAGCGTATACAACGC
>JBEPVJ010000127.1:0-6113 GCA_041691095.1 Gemmatimonadales bacterium | reverse complement strand
GTATAAGAGACAGCCAATCAGTTCAGCGACTACTCGGCGCTGCGGCGCCCGGGCGCCTATGACTTTGCCCGGTACGGGACCGATCTGGGCACCAGCAGCGTGGATGCCTCGGGTGCGGTGACGGTCGACGCCGACGGCGC
Source organism: Gemmatimonadales bacterium (assembly GCA_041691095.1). Lineage (GTDB taxonomy): Bacteria > Gemmatimonadota > Gemmatimonadetes > Gemmatimonadales > GWC2-71-9 > JABFSM01. The sequence goes on along the minus strand of JBEPVJ010000127.1, from coordinate 5,973 downwards.
GGGGCCGGCGCCGTCGTTCACGGTGCCGCGGCCCGATTTCACCATTCGTTCGCTCCGGGCCAACGGAGTGCTGCGCTGGGAATTCCGGCCCGGATCTACCCTGTTCCTGGTCTGGCAGCAGCAGCGTGGCGTTTCCACCAGCGACGGAGACTTCAGGCTGGGCCGGGATCTCAACGGGTTGCTCTCGGGTCCGTCGGATAACGTGCTGGCAATCAAAGGCACCTGGTGGCTGGCATGGTGATAGACTTCTGAGGGATCGCTTTCACCGACAGTAGTGTTCACAGAGAGTGAGAGGCCGAGAGGCGGTATTCTTCGGCGTGACCCATCCCCTGTTCGAACACCTCCCTGACCTTACCGCTGACGCCGACAGGCTGGCCCGCCTGCTGTTGCAGGAGGATGGCCCCCTCGACCTGACCACCTCGGTGGCGCTGCTGGTTCCACGCGCCGCGCGGGCCGCCGTGGAGTGTCGTGCGCCAACCGTCATCGCGGGACTCCGCTACGCCGATGCGGTTGTCCGTGAGGCGGGTTGTTCGGTTATCTGGGACGTAGTCGATGGCGTGCCGGCCGAAGTGACCACGGTGGGACACCTCGAGGGCGACCTTGCCGCGATCCTCCGCGCCGAGCGGCCGTTGCTCAATCTTCTCCAGCGCGGCTGCGGTATTGCGGCCGCAACGCGTGAGTACGTGGACGCGGTGGCCGGTTTTGGCTGTCGAATCCTCCACACCCGGAAGACCGCCCCGGGCCTCCGCCTTTTCGACGTCGCGGCGGTGGTCGCGGGCGGAGGTATGCTGCACCGGCTGGACCTGGCGCATACCGTGATGATCAAGGACAACCATTGGCGCGCGATCGACACCGATGGCGGCTCGCTCGAGTCAGCCCTGGCCGACGCGCGCAGGCGCGGTGCGATTTCCTGCCAGGTCGAAGTGGAGACCGAGGCCCAGGTGCGCGCGGCCTGCCGTGCCGGGGCCGACCGAATCCTGGTCGACAACCAGCGGCCGCCGAAAGTGCGGGAATGGGGCGAGCTGGCTCGCGCGCTCAGGCCCGGCATTGCGGTCGAGGCGACCGGGGGAATCACACTCGTCAACGCGGCGGAGTATGCGGAGGCAGGCGCGGATTTTCTCTCGGTCGGTGCGCTGACGCACAGTGTCCGTGCGGCGGATATCGCGCTGGAGCTGGAGTAACGAGCGAAACCGAGGCGCTATTCGGGAAGTACCGGCAGGATGAGCGCCGAGGCCCGGGCTCGATCGTGATAGACCATCTGGTGCGCAACCCTCCATACCGTATCGGTGGCCACCGGATTTCCGGTGTCTGATTGGGACCGTACGCGGCGCCGCGCTGCTCGAGATTTCCAGACGGATCCGATGCCCCTCGCCGCCGAGGCACCGGCAGCGGGGAGGAGGAGGACCCGAGCAGCGCAACAAGGTGTGTGATCATCGGGCTCCAGGAATGTAGCGAAATGAGATTCACTGGCGGAGAAGCCTGATTGGGCGCACTTTTGGGCGGCTCGATCCACCCTGCACCCAGAGGAACCATGCGCAATCTCTACGCTTCACTCGGCCTGTTACTGCTCCCCGCTGCGCTCTCCGCACAGGCCAAGCTCAAGTGGGCTCCGGCTCCGGCGGTCTTTCCCAAGGGAGCGAGAATGGCGGTCGTCAGCGGAGATCCCTCCAAGGCTGCAACATTCACCATCCAGCTCAGCATGCCGAACGGTTACAAGATTCCACCGCATTTCCATCCGACCGACGAATCGGTATCGGTGAAGCACGGGACGTTCATGGTCGGCATGGGCGACAAGTTCGATGCGAGCCAGGCCAAGCCGATGAAAATGGGCGACCAGGGCAAGGTGCCCGCGCAACAGCACCACTATGGGTCAGCCAAGGGCGCGACCACGGTCGAGGTGACGGCGATGGGACCGTTTGCGATGACCTATGTCAATGCGGCCGATGACCCGCGAACCCACATGGCCAAGAAGTCATAGCGGAGGGAACGATGTTCCTCGTTCTGCTCGGTCTCTCGGTCTTGGTCCAGGTCAGCGCGGAGCCGCCACCGGCTCCGCCCCCTGGACCCGTCGTCATCGCCGCCGACCGGATATTCGACGGCAAGGGCGGGATACTCACGAACACGCGGATCGTGATTGCGGAGGGGCGGATCGTCCGGCTCGACCCCCGGGCCACGCCGATCACCTACGATCTGCGGGGGTACACCGTACTTCCTGGTTGGATAGATACTCACGTTCACATCGGCTCTCACTTCGGGGCCGATGGCCGGATCGCCACCGAGAAGGAGCCGCCGGCCGAAGCCGCCCTGGGCGCCGCACTCAACGCCTGGAAAACGCTGATGGGCGGCTTCACGACCGTGCAGAGCGTGGGCGAAAACGCCGACAAGGCGCTGCGCGACGCCATTCGCCGCGGCGGCCTGCCCGGCCCGCGAATCCTCACCTCGCTCGAGCCGATCTTCGGACGGGGCGACTCCACCGGCACCCCCGATCAGCTTCGCGCCATGGTCAGAGAGCGGGCCGAGCAGGGTGCCGACCTCATCAAAATCTTTGCGTCCAAGAGCCAGCGGGTTGGCGGCGGCCCCACCCTCACCCAGGAGCAGCTGGCCATCCTGTGCGGAGAAGCCCGCGCACGCGGGTTACGCACGCTGGTCCACGCCTATCGCGCTTCGGTACGGGCCGCCGCACTGGCCGGCTGCTCCCAGATCGAGCACGCCACCTATGCCGATTCGTCCGATCTGGCGGTCGTGGCGCGGCAGGGGGCCTACTTCAGCCCGCAGGTCGGTCTGGTGGTGCAATCCTACCTGGAGAACAAGGCGCGCTACCTGGGCACCGGCAACTACAGCGACGAGGGCTTCGCCATCATGCAGCGCGATCTGCCACTCGACTTCGCCATCTGCCGGGCCGGGGCTCACACGCCGGGAATCAAGATGGTGTTCAGTACCGATGCCACCGCGGGGGCGCACGGCCGCAATGCCGACGAATTCATCGGCCGGGTCGAGCACTGCGGGCAGGCGCCGATGGCGGCCCTGGTCTCGGCCGGCTCGCTCGCGGCCCAATCCCTGGGCCTCGGGGAGCAGATCGGCACGATCGCACCGGGGTATCAGGCGGACATCATTGCGCTCGCCGGCGATCCGCTGCGCGATCTCTCCGCCGTTAAACGGGTGGCGTTCGTGATGAAGGGCGGGGTGGTGTACAAGCTTGTGCTTGAGAATCGGCCTGGATCGTTACCCCAGCGCAGGCCGTGAATCGCCGACTAGACTTTCCTGGGAGATGCCAATCATGTTCGCTGCAATCGGAGTCATTCTTCTGGTCGCCTGGCTGCTGGGCTTCGTGGTCTTTCACGTGGCCGGGGGATTGATCCATCTGGTGCTGGTCATCGCGGTCATCGCGTTCGTCATGCACGTGCTGCGGGGCAAGCGCGCGACCTGAGATCGCCGATCCGCAAAAGAAAGCCGCGACCGGAATGTCCGGCCGCGGTTTTCTTTTTTCCCTCCGCTGGAGCTACTTCTTGGGAGCCGGCTTCTTCGCCATCGGCTTCCTCGCCGCCGCTTTCATTGGCATCGTCGGCTCGGTGCAAGCCGTCATCCCCGCGTCCTTGGAGGCCGAGGTGATGTCGACTCTGCGGTCCCACCACTTGCCCTTGTCGTGCATGCGCAGGTTGAGATCCTTCCACGCCTGCGGCACCTGGCCATCGGGCATCGGATACGCCTCGCCGAAGCCTTCGATCGCACTGAAGCGGCTATCGTCGATTCCGAATGCATTCAGCGTGTGGTGCACGGCGTGGACCCGCCGCCAGGACAAGCTGCAGTTGTAGCTATCGCTTCCCACGAAGTCGGCGTGGCCGGCCAGGCGGATCTGGATTTCCGGGTACTTCTTGAGCGAGTCGGCCGCCACGCGGACGCTATCTCGTCCCGCCGCGGTGAGCTTGTCGCTGTTGAAAGCGAAGTTGGTCCCGAAGATCACGAGCTCGAGCGGCACTTCGACGGTGGCCTGATCCGACATGCCTTCGCAGTTCGCCGTGACGGTGTAGGTCCCGTAGCGGCCCCAGCTGAAGCTGTTGCCGTTGTGCGTCGGGTTGCCCGTCGCGGTCAGGCTGCAGTCGTTGATCATCCGGCTGGTTCCGTCGCTGTTGACCCCGTTCACCGCGAACGACACCGCTTCCATCATCTTCACCCGGGAATGCTTGGGAGTAAGATCGATGCGAGTGATCGTCACGCGTGGCGCGGGCGGCGGCGGCGGCGGTGGGGGCGGCGGCGGCTCCTTGATGGTGACCGCGGCGGTGCTGGTGAGGCCGTTGCCCGATTCGGTGGCGGTCACGAGGTAGCTGCCGGGGGTTTGACCGGCGGTGTACTTGCCGGAGGCGTCAATGGCGCCACCGGTGGCGGTCCAGGTCACCCTGCGCGATTTGCCGCAACGGACTGCCGTGGCGCTGAAGTCGCGGGTCTCGCCGCGATCCAGGGTCGCGCTGGACGGGCTGACGGTCACCCCGTCTCCGGACTTGTTGCAGTTGCCGAGCAAAAGGCTCAGGCCCACCTCGGCGCCGAGATTGTGATAGGCGCCGTGGATGCTGTTCTTCTTCGGCATTTCGTCGAAGGTAGCCGCCAAACGAAGCGGACCGAACCGGAACCCGCCGACGGCCCCAACACCCCCGTCTTTAAACTCGGGACTATGGCCGTAAATGTTGTACACGAACCGCCCGCCAAGGATAAACGCGCTGTGTTCGCCCAAGGGGAAGTTGTACGCGAGGCCGGCGTGGATGGGGACGTAGCGGACTTCAGCTTCGCCGATCGCGCCAGCCGCCTGCACCCTCGCCCAGCTGGCGTCGGCCTCGGCCTCAAGATTGCGAATCAGGAAGATCCCGGCACGGGCGCCCCCCCCATAGGTGTAGCTCTTCACGGGAAGATGATTGATGACGTCCGATTTGAGGGATTCCCCAAATTTGGTACCCCGTGCAAAGATGCCGAGCTCGATGGTCCCGGCCGACTGTGCCGCTACCGGTCCGGCACCGAGCACCCCGACGAGCGCGAGCAGGATTCTTCCTTTATATCGCATAGCCCTTCTCTCCCTGTAGTTGTCGCTCGGCCCGGCGGGCCGTTCGAATAGGTGACGCATCCGGAACCCAGAGCCGCTGATGGGTTAGTACGTTTTAATGGAACAAGGTGGGAGACGTTACCGGCGGGATCTAGGACACTGATTTTGGAGATCTGGCCGTGTGTCCGATTTTAGGTCCCCCAAAGGGCCGGTCATGCGCCCGCCCGCCGGCCGTCGGCCCATCCTTGTCGCGCCCCGGATCCCGCCCCACATTGAGGCATGATCCGCCCGGCCGTGCTCCTCCTGCTGTGCTCGTCCATGGGGCCTCACCGGGTCGTCGCCCAGGCAAATCCGGACGACGGGCGGTGGAGCATGCCGGGCAAGGACTATGGCGCGACCCGGTACAGCGGCCTGTCCCAGCTCACGCTCGAGAATGTGGCGGGCTTGAAGCCGGTCTGGAATTTCTCCACCGGGGTGTTGCGCGGGCACGAAGGTCAGCCATTGGTGGTGAACAACACGATGTACGTGGTGACGCCCTATCCGAACGTCCTCTACGCCTTCGACCTCACCCAGCCGTCCTACCCGCTCAAGTGGAAATACCGCCCGAACGTCGATCCCAATTCCCTGGGCATCGCCTGCTGCGACGCGATCAGTCGCGGGGCGTTCTACGCCGACGGCAAGATCGTCTACAACCTCCTCGATGGGCATACCGTCGCGGTCGATGCCACGACCGGCAAGGAGCTCTGGACCACCCGGATCGGCGACCTGGCCGATGGCGAAACGACGCCCATGGCGCCGTTCGTCGCGAACAACGGCAGCCGCATTGCCATTCGCAAGCTATTCGAGGCCATTCGGGAGCGGGTCAAGAATCCGAAATACGCGAGCACGCAGCCGGTCGCGAGCGAAAGCGAATAATACCCGCAGAGATAGGGCCAATCGTGCCG
>JBEPVJ010000126.1:0-6128 GCA_041691095.1 Gemmatimonadales bacterium | reverse complement strand
GCCGGACAATGGTGTGGAGCCTGGCAATCACAGGAGCAAAGTTGGGCGGCCCGCCGAACCGTTCGGGAAGCTGCTTGGCAAGGTCGGTCAGCTCGCGAGAGACATCTGCGGCCGTGACTCCAGGCGCCATCCGCCCGATGAGGTCGTTGTTGAATTGACCGGCCCGGATATCGGCGGGGCGAATGTCCCCGCTGATCCAGAGCAGGGTGCCGTCATCGGGAAACCGGAAGTCCCGGCCCATGATGCCGACGACCTGACGGCTCTGGCCACTGATCTCGTAGGACTTTCCGACGACTGACGGGTCCTTGCCGAACCAGGAGTTCCACAAGGCGTAGCTGATGACCACGACGCGGTTCTCATCCTCTGCCGTGGGCAGCCGCCCCAGGATTGGCCGGGCGCCGAGGGTGGAGAAGAGCGAGTTGGTCGGGGCGGACATCCGGATCCGCTCGACCCGGTCAGCGGTACGCAGCGTGCTGGTGAACGAGTTGAACGTCGAAACATCCTCGAGGGTGTGCGACTTTTCCCGGTACTGGACCACGAATTCGTCACCCAGACCGAACTCGGGGTCCATGTCGGTGCCAGGAGCCGTGGCCGCGATGAAGACCAGCCGGTCGGGGTGGGCGTAGGGCAGCGGCTGGAGCACCACCGTGTTGACCACGCTGAACATCCCGGCGTTGACCCCGATGGCCAGGCCGAGCATGCCGACCGAGAGGGCGGTGAAGCCGGGAGTCCGCTTGAGGGCGCGAAAGGCGTGGCGGAAGTCGAGGGCCCATTCGCTGAGCGTTCCAAGCATTGTGTGGGTCTCGGTTTGAGTCGAGAGTCGAGAGACGAGAGTCAGTACACCTCATCCCGAGGGATATCTCGCGAAGCGAGGATGCCCGAGGGACCTACTTTACGGCACTGGTCGCAAAATGTTACGGTGCAGACGGAACAGGTCCCTTGCCGCTACGCTGCTTCGGGATGAGGTATAGTGAGGGCAAGCTTACGGCTCATGGCTTACGGCTGACGGCTATCACGCCGCCCTGCATGACGAACCGCACCTGGTGCAGCACCGCGATGTCCTTGGACGGATCCCCCTGCACCGCCACCAGATCGGCCAGCAGCCCCGGAGCCACCCGGCCGACCTGATCCTCCAGGTGAAAGATCCTGGCGTTCACCGAGGTGGCGGACTTGAGGGCGGCGACCGGGGTCATGCCGTACTCCACCATGGCCTCGAGCTCGCGAACGTTCTCGCCGTGGGGAAAGACGCCGACATCGCCACCGAAGCAGATGGTCACCCCCGCATCGAGGGCGGCCTTGAAGCTCTTCTGCTTCTGCTCGAGCTCGGAATCACGCGGCATCTTGCCCTTTACCCAGCCGGCGAAGTAGGTCTCGTACGCCTCGGCAGTCGCGATAGTGGGGCAGAGCGCAATTCCCTTCTGCCGCATCAGCCGGAATACCTCGGGTGTGCCCTGGTCGCCATGCTCGATGGTTTCCACCCCTGCCATTGCGGCTCGCCGCATTCCCTCGGCGGTCATGGCGTGAGCCGCCACCGGGCGGCCAGCACCACGGGCCGTCTCCACCGCCATGTTCAACTCCTCCTGGCTGAAGGTCGGCAACGTTTTGCCGCCGGGCCCCCAACTGTAGTCGGCGTACAGCTTGATCCAGTCGGCACCGTGACCGATCTGGTTGCGGACCGCGCGCGCGATTCCTTCGATCCCGGTGGCTTCCTCCGCACCCTGTGGCGGATCGAAGGAATAGTTGGAGCGCCGGGGACCGTAGGCGCCGGTGGCCACGATGGCGCGGGTGACGACGATCAGGCGAGGGCCTGGCACGATACCGCGGAGAATGGCCTGCTGGAGCTGGACATCGAAGTCGGCCATGCCCTCGGTGCCGAGGTCACGTTCGGTGGTGATGCCGGCGTCGAGCGTGGCGCGGGCGTGGGCCACCGCTTCGGCCATCCGGATGCCGGCGGTTTCACGAAGCACCTGGTCGTCCCAGAGGGTCTCGTTGTAGGGGTGGAGAAAGAGATGCGAATGGCCCTCGATCAGTCCTGGGATCAGGGTGGTGCCGGCCAGCTCGATGCGGGTGGCGCCGGAGGGCACCGTGACGGATCCACCGGGCCCCACCGCCTCGATCCTGCTGCCGTGTACCACCACAACCCAGCCGTGGTGCGGCGCGTCCGCTACGCCATCCCAGACCGCATCGGGAACGAGGAGGGAAACGCGGGCGGTGTCCTGGGAGGTGGTACCCTGGGCCGCGAGGTGGGTGGCGGCAAGGAGAGGGGCGAGCCGGGCCAATTTCGACAGAAGCATGGATTGCGCCAAGTGATCGGGTGGTGGGGCTGATGGTCGGATAGCACGAATCTACCCATCATCGCGGGCGGAGCGAGGGATCCGGCTGGCAAGACCGGGAATCCTGTAGGACAGGCCTCCGTGCCTGTCCGCAGCGATGGTGGCCATCGCCCCCTCCCCTGTCGAGCGTATGTCAGCGGCTCATAGCCGCTGCTCGGCGTGATATCGCTGAAGCGATGCGTGGCTTGAGGTCACCTCGCGCCACGGGGACGGCGAACGGGCATGGTGGTGACTCGCCTGGCGCGCGGGCCTCACCCCCGGCCCCCTCGGTGGCCGCGGGTGGATCCGGGGCTGCGCCCCCCCGGCTCCGAATCGCCGCTGCGCGGCTCGAGATGCCTTGGGATTCGTCTCTCGACACCGATTCGCCATCCCGCGCGTGCGGGGTAATCGGAGCCAGTCGTGAACCGATCTCAAGTCGCACGGCTCGTCCTTTCTCCTGTCTCGTATCTACTATCTCCTCTCTCCTGTCTCCCGTCTCCGCTCTCCTGCAGTACCGGAGCCACGACCCACTGCAGAACGACGCCGAGTATGAGGCCGATGGCGGAATCGATGGCGAAGTGGTACTGGGTGTAGACCGTCGCCAGGCAGATCAGTGCGGCAATGGTGGTGGCCACCACAGCCTGCCACCTGGGTAGGGCTGTCCAGGCTACCCACGCTAAGGCGATCGATGCGGCGACATGGGAGCTGGGAAAGGAGGTGCCGAGTGAATCGCCGGCGACGTGGAGGGAGTGATTGAGGCGGTAGAAGGGGTTGGCCACCAGCAGTGGATAGGTGGAGGAGAGATCGCCGTTGGGTCCATTGACCGGAAAGATGGCGTAGCACAGGTAGCAGGCCAGGTAGCTCAGGGAGAGCCGGAGGCACAGCTCGCGGATGGCGGCCTGCCGCCCGGTGGCGAACACCAGCAGACAAACACCAATGAACAGTGGGTAGTAGGCGAAGTAGCCGGCCTGCATCAGCCCGTTCAGCGTGGACCACGGCATCAGGGCAATCCACGACAGGTGCAGGTTGGCTCCGAACATGCCGTGGTCGAGCCGGGTGATCAGGGCGTCGTTGACGGTGGTATTGATGAACTGGTTGTGCAGATCCGCCTCGCTCCAGAAGACCAGAATCCAGGGCAGCGGATAGAACTCGCGGAGCCAGGCACCTGGAGGAGAGAGTTTCCGGCGGTCGAGCAGCAGTGGCAGACAGGCGGCGGCCAGGTGCGCGGCCACCAGCCAGCCAGCGAAAGAGGCCGCTCCGAGGAGGGGCAGCCAGACAACCGCCATCACAAAATTGAATCCGGCGAGGAGCCAGTCGCTGGAATGAGATCGGAATCTATGGGCACCCGGGCTGGCCTGGAGTCGACGGGGGAATATATCCGAGGAGGCAGGGAACAGGCGAAGGAAAGCGACGCATCGCTCCGCTCGGGACAGGCTCCCCCGCAATGACATACCCCATTCCTTTGGCGTCGCCGGCGCTCCTCCTGTTACCCCTGTCACATCCCATCGGGCCAATCCGATCTCATGCTACACCCACACAGGGGCACCCAATGAGCGACCCGAAGCCGACCTCCAAGAAGGTGAAGGACCTGCCGATCCCGGCGGCCAGCGCGGGCCAGGTGAAGGGCGGCAAGTCGCCGCACAGTGAGGAAGAAGAGAAGCTGCAGCGCTAGCGTAGCCCTCCCCATCCGGTAGACAGATTATTGCTAGACGTTCGGGGTACACATTGGAGGCACCATGCGGAAGTCCCGTTTCACCGAAGCGCAGGTCGTCGGCATCCTCGACGAGGCCGCGGCCGGTCGGCCCGTGGCCGAGGTCCTGCGCACACACAGCATCAGCCGCCCGACGTTCTACACCTGGCGGTCTCGCTACGGCGGTGCCACGATCGCCGAGCTGACCAAGCTCAAGGGCCTCGAGGCCGAACACGCCAAGCTGAAGCGGATGTACGCCGAGCTGTCGATGGAGTACGCCGCGATCAAGGATGTCCTGGCCCGAAAACTGTAGCGCCGTCCGCGAAGCGGCAGGTCGCTGCGCTGCTGGTCGCCGAGCACCAGATGTCCGTGGTGCGGGCGTGCCGGCTGGTGCAGCTCTCGCGGGCGGCGTACTATCGCCTGCCCACCCGACAGCGCGACCGGGATCGTCCCGTGGTCGCCGCCCTGCACGCGCTGGTGGCCGCCGAGGGGGCGCGCTGGGGATGCGACAAGCTCACCGACCGGCTGCGTCGCTTCGGGCGGCCGTGGAACCCGAAACGGATTCGCGGGTCTACCGGGCGCTGGGCTTGATGCACCGCCGGCGCACGAAGCGCCGAGTGCCGACGCGGCCACGGCAGCCGATGGACGCGCCGGCCGTCCTGAATGGGACGTGGGCGCTCGACTTCATGCATGACCGGCTTGAGGATGGGCGGCCGTTTCGGACGCTCAACATCCTGGACGAAGGGAATCGGGAAGTGCTGGCCATCGAAGTCGGGACGTCGCTGCCCAGTCGGCGGGTGACGGCGGTACTTGAGCAACTGGTGAGCCTGCACGGGCGGCCGGCCGCGCTGCGCTTGGACAACCGCCCAGAACTCATCGCCCACGAGCTGGCCGAGTGGTGTGCCGCCCAGCAGATCACGCTCGGGCACATTCAGCCCGGGAGGCCGAATCAGAACGCCTACATCGAGCGCTTCACCCGGACCTACCGCAAGGAGGTGCTCGATGCCTGGCTCTTCACATCGCTGGAGGACGCCCGGGACATCACGGCGGACTGGATCACGGTCTACAACACGCAGCGGCCCCACGACAGCCTCGGCGGGGTGCCGCCGCTCGACTTCATTCCGAGGCCCACGAGCAGCCCGCTTGTCTCGTTATGAACTGTCTACCAAACGGGGAGGGCTACGGGTTTAGCTCAGGAATAGGGGGCGAAACGATTCACCCATCTGGAAGAATCGGGCTAGCAATGCCTCCGCTCCCGGAATCGAATCCTGTTCGACTCAAGATCAGGCGCATACTAGCCACGATGGACAAAAGCGCGAGCTAGCCAGCGAGTAGTGGAATTCCAAGATTTGTTAAGTAGTCAAAGGTGGTGTCGTAATACGCTGGGGACCGAGTATGGTCGTGGACGAAACCTGGTGGAAGAAAGATGACCATTCCCTGTCGGGCCCTGGTAAGGAGTACGCGATAAGCGTTGAGCAGGTACTGCCGACGGTCAGGTGCATTGACATTGACCCATTTGGATCCCCGAAACCCGTGATACGTCCAGGATTGCTCACCAAATCGTAAATCCGCGTCCCAAGTGACGCACGCCCAGTCGAGCTCCAATCCCTGAACCTGAAATTCGGTCGCAGCGTCCTCGAGGTAGAAGCTTGATCGAGTGTCGCTGTCGGGGCCAAGGAACCATTGGACCGGGTCGACATTGTATCGGATATCGATTGCATGAGGTTTTAACCTTTCGGCCCCCGACGATGCGACCAAGCCGTACCGTTCGGTTCCACGTGCCTGAGCTCGAATCCAATTCTTAGCTACCGCCAAATCGCGAGTAAGCGTTATCGGATACCTCTGGAGGTGGGACTTCAGAAGTGCGGAAGCTGATACTTTATCGCAATCAAGAAGAGCCTTAACGAAGTTGGACAGGTGCTCCGCTCGGAACGAGCGTACCGCGATGCCCAGGTGTAGGTCCTTTTCTTTGGCCACTTGGACCTGCCCACCAAGCGATTCCAGTGCCTTCCCGGCGGCATATTCTGTATCGGTTAGCTCCGGCGAGATGAAGACACTCCAATACGGATACTTATCGCGGACCGCATCAAGCCAAGCTGAAATCCCGGCCTCTCCCCGATTGATCT
>JBEPVJ010000125.1:0-6135 GCA_041691095.1 Gemmatimonadales bacterium | reverse complement strand
GCCCGGAGATAGGCGTGCGCCGGGCCGCGGGGGCTTCGCGCCGAGATCTGGTGATCTCGCTGCTTGGCGAGGGGGTCCTCCTCCTCGCGGTGATCCTGGCGGTAGCGCTCCCTGCGGCCGCGTTGCTCCTCCGGCTCTCGGTCGACAGCTGGCCTGGCTCGGTGGCCGGGGCCTCGCTCCTTCCGCTGTCCGCGACGCTCTTTCTCGGCATCCTGGTCACTTTCGGCGTACTGGCTCCATTCCGCTATGCTGGCACCCGCTACATGAGCGGCGCTGCCGACGGCCAGGTCCTGCTCGGCGTTCCGGCGTTCCAGCTCGCGCTGAGTCTGACCATTCTGATGGGGAGCGCCGTGCTGCTGCGCCGGGCGCCGGTTCTGCCCGAGATAGCCCGGACTTCAAGCGCGCCGACAGTGCTGCTGTCTTTGCAGGCCGCCGAGTCCGCGCCGGAAGAGCGCGCCAGGAGCGTCGAAATGCTGCTCGCCGGCCTCGAGAAGACCCCGGGCGTTGCGGGCGTCAGTCTGACTAGCGCTGGCACGCTGCTGGGCCTGGGGCGGGTGGACAATACCACCACCGACTGCGGCGCCTGTCCCCGGGGCGGGATAATAATTCGCTACGACCTGCACACCACCACCAACTATCTCGTCAGCCCCGACACCTTTGCCCAGCAGGGCATTCGCCTGGTGAGCGGTCGCGGATTTACCGCGGCCGATCGTTGGGACCAGCGGCCGGTGGCGATCGTGAGCCGCCATCTAGCCGCCTCGGGATTCCAGGCCTCCGGTCCGGTTGGTCGCGATCTGTTCCTGGGCGACGACTGGCCCAATCATCCCTACCGTATCATCGGTGTCGTGGAGGATGTCCCCCAGGTGGCGCTGGGCGGATCGCTGGAGCCGCTCGATACCATCTACCTGAACGTGCTCCAGCATCCTCCCCGGAGCGCCGAGCTGCTGGTTCGGGGCACCGAAGCCGGCATGAGTGACTCCAGCCTTGCCTCGCTGGCGATGGGCCGGACAGGAACGCGCTGGACCGCGCGGGTTATGGGAGCGCCGGCGGCGGTGTTCGCCGCGGCGGGAAGGCCGGTCCGCTGGTTCGCGCGGTGGTTCCTCGCGGTCGGTCTGGTGGTGCTGGTTGGCGCGGTGGCCGGCACCTTCGGCACTATGCAGATGTGGGTCGAATCGTGCGTCGCGGAGGTTGCGGCGCGACGCGCAGTCGGCGCTCCGCGGTGGCGGATCATCGGGTGGGTCCTCGGAAATACCATCGGTGTCGGTGTGAAGGGCGTGCTGGTAGGACTCTTCCTGTACTTCTCGGTCCTGCGGGTGTCACTGAGCAATCTGATCGGCCAGGTTCCTCTCTGGGACTCGGCGCTCTTTGTTACGCTGGCCGCCCTGCTGCTCGGCACCGCGGTACTGGGCGCCGTCATCCCCACGGTAGTGATGTTACGGAAGCCGATCGCCAGCCTCTTCGGCTGAGCCTGGCCTACAGGGCTACGAACGCGGCGTTCCACCCCGCCGCGTTCTGGTCCTGCCTGATGAATTGTTCCACGTCTACAATGATCTTGTCCCCCTCGCGCCGCAGGCCGAATCGGTCCATCCCGCGGGTGGCCCGCCCGGACACGAAAATGCCGTCGGGGCGATAGCGCGAGTGATGCTTGGGACACTGAAACTGGCTGTCTTCCGGCTGCCATTTGAGCGCGGTGTTCTGATGCGGGCAGGAGAGGTTAAAGGCGTAAATTTTCTGTTGGTATCGCACCAGGATCACCTGGGCATCGTGATCGATGGTGGCGCCGTCCGCGGCCGGCAGCGGATAGGTGTGCTCGTCCCCGGTCACTGACAACGCCCGCCCGACCTTCACCGTCCAGCCTTCGGCCAGCGCAGGAGAGGCGCCCAGGCTCGCCAGCACCCCCGCAAGCGCCAATCCGGCCCGTCCGAGAAATGCCCGTCGCTCGACCAGCGGGCACTCGTCGCATCCATCCGCTTCCAGCTGATTCGGTTTCATGTTCACTAAAGGGTGGAAAGGAATGCGCCGCACAGGAGAACCAGGAACCAGAGTACCAGGCTTGCCGCCGAAGTCCGATGAAACGTGCGCCACCGGTTGTGCCCCTGCCGCAGAGCGACTTCGGATCGCAGGCGCAGATATCCGTTGCCCAGCAACAGTGCCAGAAGTCCCATCTTGGTCCAGTAGAGCGGGGCGGTGATGAAGGTATGGAGGTCGGCGAACAGCATCAGCAGGCCGCTCACGACGGTCAGACCCAAGCCGAGGATCACCCACCGGTGAACCGAATAGAGCCGGACCAGCTCGTCCTGAATACAGGGAAACTCCGGGCCGAGCTTGAATGACAGGCGGTCGGCGGAAATCGAGAGCCCCCCGGCCAGCAGAATGCCCGCGAGGTGAACGTAGGTCACTCCCGCGCTTACCATCTTACGGTCGCCATAATAGTGCGCCCAGCTCTCGATGAGCTGCGGCACCCCGACGGCGGCCATCACTTCCAGATCAGCATCAGGAGATAGCCAACCGTCGCCGCGCTGAAGGAGGTCATGGCCAGCGTCCGGTGCGTGCTCGCGCCGGCGGCGCGTTGTCCCGGCACGCGGTCGCGTCCACCGGGCGCCGTCGCGGCGGTGGCCAGGAACCCGGCATCGGACGCGAGCATCAGGAAGGCGTGGACGTAGCGCCGGGCTCGCCCTGCCGGCTCCTGGCGCTGCTCCCAGAGGTTCCAGACCCCGGTCACAGTATTCACGGCAAACAGGGCGCCGATACCGAGAGCGAGTGCGCTATGCACTCCCTTGAGACTGCTGCCTCTGGTGGTGGTGTCATTGTAGAGCTTCTGGCCCACGAAATACTCCGCGCCGAAGAGCGGAATGGTGGCATAGCTCGCGTACTTGTGAATCGAGAGCCGGGTGTAAAACCCCGGACTGTATTCCCGAGCCTTGGGGCGCTGGCCTTGCGGATTCGATGGGCCCAGCCGAGCGTAGGCAGCAGCCACTGGCGTGAGTACTGTATCCGCAAAGCGCAATGGAACAGGCTGCGGAAAGACGCCGCCCGCGAGCAGTATGACAATGCCTGATAACATTGTATTCACCGATCCGGCCGGGATCCGGCCCAGACGCCATCGGGCTGAGTACGGGATTCAGGGAGTGGAGACGACGGAATATTCTATCGGGCCCACAGCCCCCATCGTGCCGCCGCAATTCTACAGCGACTGAGTGACAGGCCGGTGACAGGCCAATGCGGCTTGCCGGTTACGCCACGGGCTGCGTGAAGGCCTTGGCTCACGGGATCCTGCGGAAGAGCGCCAGCTTCGGCTCGTCCGAGGTTGAATCGGAAAGTGCGAAGAGCAGGAGGTTCCTGGCGGGAAACCCCAGCGGTGCGCCGAAGCCCGCCAGTGTCCCCGTGTAGCGGCCGGCCCGATCGAAATGATCCACGCGGGAAGGCTCGTCGGGAAACGTATTGCGCTCGACCCAGATCCCACCCTCCGGATCCAGCGCCAGCCTTCGAATCGGCTGGACCACCGGGGCGATGCCCCGCTTGCTCGACAACTCGGCCGGTGGCACTACGCAGTCTCGCGAACCGATGATCTTGCCGGTGGGGAAGAACCGTCGCACCGCCTCCTGGTTTCCCGGCACCGCAGCGGCTTCCCGGCGAATGCTCCCTGAGAGCCGGCCGAACTGAAAGTCTTCGATAACATACTCGGCGCCGCCGGTCACCAGGGCCCGGCTTCCCCTCGCGGTCCAGTGCAGCTCCGGCGCGAGCATCGGCGTGAGTCCTTCCATGCCATCATGACAGAATGGGATGAAGCCGAGCCGCTGGGCGGAATGCACAGCGAGTGTGGCCGTGTCGCTTCCGGTGCGATACCGGATCTGTTCCAGATACGCCTTGGTGTCCTGGTCCATCGTATGAAAGATCACGGTGTCGCCCACCGCCCGTCCCCCGCCGAACAGCGCGTAACCCGTAAGCGACAGCAGGGGCAGCACCGTGCCATCGGAGCGAACCCGCACCATCCCGCTCTTGCCGAAGTCCATCACCGAGATGACCCCGTCACCGCTGGCGCTGATCGACACTCCGGAGAGGACTTCTCCCGGGCCGCCGCCTTCCCTGGTCAGTGTGCGTAGCAGGGTGCCGAGCGTGTCGATCATCTGGACCCGGTGGCCGTACCAGGAGTCGATCACGTAGATGTGCCCGAGCGTATCGGCGTCCACTGTGTATTCGGTGAGCTGGCTCAGCTCGATCGACGAGCCGTTACCGCCGATGGTCGCCACGCGCTGCAAGTTCCAGCCGAGCGGCACGTCGGGACCGGTATTCAGGACGACGCTCACGCCGGCGCTGTCATGTGCCGTGCTGGAGGAGGCGCGGGAAGGCGGCCCGCTGCAGGCGACGGTACCGCCCACCACCCAAGCCAGCACTGGAGGGAATGACACCCTCACGGGATGCCGTCCAGCCTGAGCCCGATCCGGTCCCACCGGATCCTTTTTGCCGCTCCGTCGATGCTGAGATACACCACCGTGGGTCTTCCCCGATAGTTCTCGACGGGGACAAAACCGTAGTACCGGCTGTCGTAGGAGGCGTCGCGGTTGTCTCCCAGCACGAAGAAGGAATCGGCCGGCACCACGAAAGGACCCCAGGTATTCAGCGAGAGCCGCAAGCTGTCCAGCGGGTTGAGTAATCTGCCACGCTGCCACTTCCCCACTTGAGCCACTTGCCCTGAGTCCAGCGCGCCGCTGGGGCCGCTGTGAATCGCGAAAGGCTCCCGCACCTCTGCGCGGTTGCGGTAGAACACCCCTTCCTTCATCTCCAGCGTATCGCCCATTACGCCGGCGACACGTTTGGTCACCTTCAGATTCTCTTCCTCCACCGAATCGAAAATGACGATGGAACCGGGTGGGGGAGCCTTGTCGCCCGACTTGGCGAGCCTGGCATAGAAGAAGTCGCCAACTTTGATCGCGGGCTCCATGCTGGCCGACGGCGCCCGAAACGCTTGAATGCGAGATGCGACACCGTATGTCCAGTTGAGATTGGTCAGAATCAGCGTCAGTACCGCAAATCCAAAGCAGTACCAGCCTCGGCTCCAGCCGTCGGCCGTCTGCTCCGACTCCGAGGGCCGGACCGCGAGCCAGCCCGCGATCGGCAATCCAATCAGGGGGCCCAACGGGATCGCCCAGAGGAGAATGCCGCCGAGAGGGCGGGGCAGCGGATGGAAGGCGACGGCCGGCATGAGGTGAGCGATAAGCAGAATCAGCGCCAGGCAGACGACCGCACCAACCGGGCGTCCGGCGTAGAGCAATCCCGTGCCGGGAAGCCAATTGAGCGGCGCAGCGATCCAGCGGCTCCTCACCAAGCTCCTGCGCTGGGTTTCATTCTCCCACGTTACATCAGGTTTTCCATCACGGCCACCCGCAGGCCTGGTCCAGCCGCCCCATTTTCTTTGGCGTTTGCTCGAATCGGGAAATCTGGTTCCGCGCCGCTCCCGGCACTCCGGCGCTACAGGGCGAGATTCCGCACGATTCGCCAGTGCCCGTCGGGCTGGCGCTGCCAGACCGTAAGGTATCCGCCGCCAATTCTAGTCGGCGCGCCGCCCGCGCCGCCTGACTCGATCTCCAGCCAGGCATGACCCCACTCGTAGACCCGGTCCGCGGAAACCACCGCCATCCCATCGTGGACAACCCCGCCGTTCCTTACCGGCTTGAGATCGAGTAGCCGGGAGACGTAGAGCTGCTGAATCGCGCCCTTGCCACGGGTGACCTTTCCGTCCGGCGCCACGAACAGCCCGCTATCGGCATAGGCTCCCGCGATTTGCTCAGCATCCCGGTGGACGAACCCCGAGACCCACTCCTGATTGGCCCGGTCGATCTCGGGGCGGGCCGAGGCGAGGACGGCGGCGGTGTCGAGCGATTGCGCCGCGAGCCCCCGGATCGGCAGGGCCAGCATCGCCAGTACGCCGAGCCAGACTGTCTTCATCGGATCGCCTGGCTGGCCCGGCGCAATTCCAGGCTCGAAGACCAGACGATGGGAAGGCCGACGAAGGGGAAGTGTCCGATGAGCTGGATCAGCCAGTTTCCGCTGATCGTCGGGCCGTGATGAACCATCACCGGGATCACTACCAGGGACATGACCAGCCAGATGCAGGGGCCGTACACGGCCGCGACC
>JBEPVJ010000124.1:0-6210 GCA_041691095.1 Gemmatimonadales bacterium | reverse complement strand
AACCCAGCTTCACCGCGCCTCACGCGCTGGTGCTCTTCCTCGGAACACCGATTGCGATCACGCTCGCGGGCCTGGCGGCATGGTACTGGCTTGTACCAATCAGGGACTCCTGGCGCCGTTCGATGCTTTCCATCGTCGCGGGGCTCGGGTCCCTCGTCCTGTCGATGCTCCTGATCTGGCCGGCGTTCAGTTACTTCGGCCGGCCCGGCCTCATCGCCCTCATTGCGGCATCCGGCATCGTGAGCCTGATCATGGCCCGGCGGCTCCCGCGATGAGTGCGTCTCTCGGCGTCATCGACCTGGGCCGACGGCCATATGGAGAGGCACTCGAGCTGCAACGCGACCTCTGCCGCCGCCGAGTCGCCGGCGACCTCCGCGAAGATCTGCTGCTGCTGGTCGAGCACGATCCGGTGGTCACGCTGGGCCGGAGCAGCAAGGAGACCAGCCTGCCGATCTCCAGGACGCTGCTGGAGGCGCGTGGGCTCGAGGTGTTCGAGGTCGAGCGCGGTGGCGACGTGACGCTCCACGCGCCGGGGCAGCTGGTCGGCTATCCGATTCTGGACCTGGGCGGCTACCGGCAGGATCTGCACTGGTATCTCCGGCAGATCGAGGAGGTCATGATTCGCGGTCTCGCCGATCTTGGCGTGGTCGCGGAGCGCAACCCGGGAAAAACCGGAGTCTGGACCGCGGGGAAGAAGATCGCCAGCATCGGAATCCACGTGAAGCAGTGGGTGACTCTGCACGGCTTTGCGCTCAACGTCACCACCGACCTCTCGCTGTTCGATCTCATCGTGCCGTGCGGCATTCACGGTGTGACGATGACGAGTATCGCGACGGAACGGGGTGGCGACACGGCGGGGCTCTGGACCGCGGCGCGCTCGGCGACGATCCGACGGTTCGGAGAGGTCTTCGAGCGGCCGATGGAGGAGCGCCCGGCGGCCCCTGTTATCTTTGGCTCCTATGACGGAGCCGCTCGATAAGCAGAGGCTGGAGGCGCTGGCCGAAGGGAAGGCGGAGGACATCCTCCGCGCCGCGGCGAGCTGGGCCAAGGAGGTGCCCCCGGCACTCACCCCGGCCATCCGTGCGGTCTGCGTCCGTCTAGCGGAAATGGTGGCCGATCAGCGCCACTACCTCGCCCCGCTCCCCGAGCCCCAGGAATCAGAACGCGCCACCATCTTGACCGGCACCGCGGAGCGGCTGCGGGACACGCGGGTCACGTCGGGAATCGAGCCGTTGCTGCAAGAGCTGGCCGATATCGAGCTCCGAGCCACCGGGGCCTGGTCGCTGGTGGACGGAGCCCAGGCGCAGTGGATTGCAACGGCCATCCGGTTTCTGGAGGATAAAGCGGCAGCGCTACCGAAGGATCAGCGGCCCGATCCGTACTGGGCCGATGATGTGGTGGCGGGAATCATCGCTTCGGTGCGCGCGTTGATCGGCGTGGATGAGCTGCACGCGCGCACCGAAGCCCGCTACTCCGGCGGCCAGAAGCGGGTTCCCCACTCCGAAGAAGGCGCCTAGGCCTTTTTCGCTTTGCGCTCCGGAGCTTTCTCGGCAAATATCCGGAAGAACTTCCCGAACACTTCGATCCCATCCCACACCTGCTGCAAGTTCACCTTCTCGTTGGGTGAGTGCAGCCCGTCGTCGGGCAGTCCGATTCCGGTCAGCAGCACCGGCGCACCGCCCCGCTGGAGCTCCGGCACCACGGGGATCGAGCCGCCGGCCCGCACCGACACCGTGCGCTGCCCCACCACCGCCTCGAAGGCCTCATCGAGCACCTGGAACGCGGGGTGGGTCACGTCGCAGCGTACCGGATCTCCCCCGTGCAGCAGCTTGACCTCCACGTCGGCGTAGGAGGGCGACAGCTCCTTCACCGCCTTGGTGAGCCACTTCCCGACTTTCTGATAGTCGTGACCGGGCACGAGGCGAAGGCTCACCTTGGCCATGGCCTGGGCCGGGATCACCGTCTTGGCGCCCTCGCCGATGAACCCGCCGCGAATCCCGTGAATCTCGAAGGTGGGCAGCGCCCAGACACGCTCCAGCACCGAGAACTGCTTGAGCCCGGTGAGCGCGCGGCCGGTGACTTCTTCCTTGAGGAATTTGTCCTCGTCAAAGGGCAGACTCTTCCACGCCTTGCGCTCGGCCTTGGTGGGCGCCTCGATGGACTTGTAGAGCTTGGGAACATTGATGCGCCCGGAGCGGGTCTTGAGATCGCTGAGCAGCCGGACCAGCGTCTCCATCGCGTTGGGCGCCACGCCGCCGTAGCTGCCGGAGTGCAGGTCGCGCTGCAGCGTACGCACATGGATCTCGGCGTAGCACATGCCGCGGAGGCCGGTGTAGACCGCGGGCAATCCGGGGGCGTAGTAGCCCATGTCGGCCACGACGACGGCGTCCACCGCCGTGCGCTCCGGCTGGGCCCGCAGCAGGTCGAAGATCACCCGGCCGCCGCATTCCTCTTCCCCCTCGATGATAAAATGCACATTGAGGGGAGGCTGACCCTTGGCATCCAGGACCGACTTGTAGGCCTGGAGCAGCGTAAAGACCTGGCCCTTGTCGTCCACCGCGCCGCGGGCATAGAGCTTCCCGTCCCGGACGGTCGGCTGGAACGGAGGAGAGATCCATTCCTCGACCGGATCGACCGGCTGCACGTCGTAGTGACCGTAGCAGAGCACCGTGGGCTTGCCTTCGACCCGGGGGCTCTCGGCCCAGACGACCGGATGACCGGGGCCCTCGATCAGCTCGACCACCGGAAAACCCATGGCGCGGAATTCGTCCATGAGCCATGAGGCGGCGCGGCGACAATCGGGCGCGTGCGCCGGGAGGGTGCTGATGCTGGGGATGGCGAGAAATTCGCTGAGCTGGGAGAGCAGTTCGTCGTGATTCATTGTGCGAAATCAGGGGTCAAAGGTCAGGAGAGCCACCACTCAAGGGGGTCTAAGATACCTCCGCCGCTCATCCCCCGCCCGTCCGCGCCGAATCGGCGAGGGCGGTGTGCATCCGAACAAAGGCGCTGTCACCGGGCACCCCGCTAATGAGTGAGCGCAGCGCGGCAACACTCTGCTTCACGGTGCCGCCGTTCTGCCGGTACCAGCGATCGAACCAGTCGAGATGGGTACGGTAAATCCGGACTCCCACCAGCGTGGCGTTGTTGATCGGCCGCTCGGCCAGGCGGCCGACGCGGAAGGTCTTGAGCCGGGCCCCCAGCGGGCCCTCCAGCTGCTCGCGGGACCAGCGGGCGATGCCGACGCGCCCCGCCTGGAGCGAGTCCCCGATGGGCTTGGTGGCGTAGAAGGCCTCCAGACGGCCCAGCAGCTCATCGTAGAATTCCCCCAGAACCATCTCGTCGTTCCAGCGGTCCCGGGCACGGTTTGCCAGGGCGCTGTCGCCCCGGCCGCGGAAAAATTCTTCGGTGGCGCGATACCCCACCAGCTGCGCGAAACTCTCGTTGAATGGCGTCGCGCTCTTTACGTAGAGCGTGTTATGGGCGATCTCGTGGAAAACCAGCGAGGCCAGCTCCACCGAATCCTTGACCATGGCGGTGGAGAGCAGCGGATCCTGGAACCAGCCCAGCGTGGAATAGGCCGCCGCAGGCCGGAGCGAGATGTCGTAGCCTTTGGCCGTCATCTTGTCCGCCTCCCGCTGCGCCATTTTCACGTCGAAGAATCCCTTGTAGGGAATCTTGCCGACGATGGGATACTTCCACAGGTGGGGACAGATGCAATCTTTCGGGGAGGCGGAGAGCACCAGCAGCAGCGTGTCGCGGCCGATGTCGCTGTACATGGTGTAGGTCTTCCCCGCTTCCAGGCCCAGATCCACCGCGTGCTCCCGGACCGCCACCACCAGGCGGAGGTAGGCGCGGGTGTCGGCGGGGATGGAGGAGTCGGCCACCAGCCTGGCGATGGGACGGCGCTTCTCGAGAATCGCGGTCTGCTCGATGCCGGCCCGGGTGAGATAGCGAACATCTTCGCTCGCGACGTACGCGGTGCCGTATCCGAGGATCAGCGCGACCGCCGTAATCAGGACACCCATGAGAAGCCGGCGGCGCTTCACGGCGTCCAGCGGACGCCGGCGAGGTGAACATCTCTGCCGAGGGCGCTACGGTGCTGAAAGGCGTAATCGAGCCGGGCCCGTCCGGCCAGTACGCTGGCGCCGAAAGTGGTATTGGAAAGCAGCCCGCCCGCGAGGCCCGGCTGCCGGCCGCTCCCCACCCGGGCCAAGATGCCCAGCCCGTGGACCACCGCGCCGCCCTCGAGGCCGAGCACGGTGCGGCCATGATCTCCTTCGGACCAGACACTTTCGATGGTTGCGAGCATGCGGCCGTTGGAAAAGGTGTCGAGCAAATTCAGGCTGAACCCCAGGTGCAATGCGTCGGGCAGCTTGAGGCCGTCACCAGTCAGCTTGACCTGCCCGACGTTCTGGACCGCCAGTGCCAGCGCCGCGATATCGAAGAAGGCAACTTGGACTGCGAGGTCCGAAGTGACCGAGCGCGCGGTCGGTCCATGCCGCTCCTCGACAGAAACGTACTTGGTGCTCCCGCCCAGCGCGATCGCACCGTAGCGGTACACCACGGCGGCCACCGACGAGAGGTTGTCCACAGTGGGCGATGCGGCCGGGAACAAAAGGTATCGGGCACCGACTCCGAAGTTGAACCGCCCCACCCGGCTGGCCGCAGCGGCCATCGCGTAGGTGGAGCGGTCAGACGTGCGGGAGAAGCCCGCCTCGACGCTGAGCACCCGGATCGGGGCCAGGCCCGCGGGATTCACGAACAAGGCGCCGGCATACCCGGGCAGTGCGACGCCCGCGCCGGCCAGTCCGGCGGCCTGGACGCTGGAGGGGAATCCGAGAATGATCGGGGTGGGCCGGCTCTGAGCGGCGAGCGCGGCCGGGATGAAGAGAGGTGTCAGCAGCGCGCCGAGGCGCCGGGACACGATCAGTGAATCCGTACGACGCCGAAGCGTGTCACCAGCGAGGCATCGAGCGTGGCGCCGGCGGTGTTCTTGAGCACCTGCAGGTCCACCGCGGCGCCCTGGGCGCCCTGGGCTACGAGGAAGTGGCGCCCCGATCCCGCCTTGAGGGTCCCGCTGTGGGAATAGGTTCCCGAGATCGTGTCGGGCTTCACGGGAAATCCCGTCGGGAAGAACTGGGCGTTGCGGGGATCCAGCCAGATCGACCGCAGCCCCCAGCTCTTGTAGTGGAGGCGGCCCGACGGCTCGACAGGAAGGTCGGTGCCATCGTCGAGGTATGCAGCCATCATCCATTCGGGAATCATCGTCGAGAAATTTCCGCCGGTGGCGGAGGCGATGTTGGTGGCGCCGGTCAGCGAGGTGCCGACGAGCGCCCGGGTCAGGTTGGTGCCGAGGATGGTGTCGGTCGCAAACTGATCCAGGGTCCAGCGGACGAACAGCCAGACTGCTCCCCGCTCCGGCAGGGTGCCGCTGGAGGAGGTGGGAAATACCACGAAGTCGGACTCGGTGTTGCCCAGGTATTCGTAGGCATTGAAGATATCGCCGCTGGTGTACTCGCTTCGGCAGCTGGTGAAGGTCGGGAGGCATTCCGACGCAGGAATGAGCCGTCCGCCCAGCTCCTCGGCAAAGTGCGACAGCGCTTCGTTGAGCCACACCTCTTCCGAAGCGCTCCCTCGAAGCAGGGAATGCTGGTTGAAGCTGATCATGTGCTGGAATTCGTGAATCAGCGTCGGCTTGATGTTGTCCACCGCGGCCCGGCGGGTTACGGCGTTGCAGGTGCCCGCCTTGGGCGACGGCACCAGGGTGTAGAACACTTCGCCGTTATTCGAATTAGGGTTGTTGAGGAGATCGCCGCCGAAGAAGAAGCCCAGCACCCGGCCGTCGGTGCAATCCGGCGTCAGGCTGTTGACGGCGTCGGTCAACAGGATCTGTACCACGCCGTTGCCGTCGATGTCCGACTCGCGCCCGAACGCCGTGGTGTCGATGGGATAGTGAAAGTTGTCGAAGGTACTGCCCAGCTCGGCGAAATCCACATCCACCAGCGGGGTTTCCTGCGGCACCGTGTTGTCGATATAGACGGCGGCGTGAGTGCCCACGAAGCGAAGCGTGGCGCTCACAGTCCCAAACGTCGTACAGGTCAGGTTGGAGCAGACCTGGAAATTTTTCACGTCTCCCACCACCGGCGGCGCGGACGGCGGCCCCGTTCTGGGCGCAAGACGCGCACCGGGCAGGGCGAGGAGCTCCTTCTC
>JBEPVJ010000123.1:0-6211 GCA_041691095.1 Gemmatimonadales bacterium | reverse complement strand
CGGAAGCCCTTGTCCTGGATCGCCGAGTGATGGACGAAGCAGTCCTTCTCGCCATTCTCGGGGGTGATGAAACCGAAGCCCTTGGCGTCGTTGAACCACTTCACTGTGCCGGTCGTACGCATTTCCTACTCCTGTTGTGTTTGTAATCGGAGTCCCGAAACGGTACATACCGACTACATGTGATTCGCGAGTACTCCCCTCGCGAAGGGGGCTTCACCGATACCTCGGACCGTTCCGAAGAGGTCGGCTCTGAACGAAAGAAGGGGGCCGCCATGAGAGCGTCCCCCATGCACCGTTCCCGAAGCCTGCTCGATTGCGCTAAACACGCAACCGGCATCCAAACAGTATAACACCAATGGTGGCAATGCTCAAGCTCGGCCTTGAGCGTCAGCCAGCGGCCCCTCGCCGGGGATAAAAGGCCACCAAGCCCGTCAACCCCACTGCAGCCAGTGCCGCAAACCCGGTCAGCCTTCCGGTAGTAAAGGTGGTGATCGCTCCTATGATCGCGGTGAGCTCCATGAGCCCCCACGCGACCAGCATCGCACCGGCCTGTTCATGCCACCACTGATCGGTGAGCTGATCGGAGCGCGGCCGCCCGACTGCCCTGCCGCGCCCGATACCCGCGATGAAAGCCGCCGCCCCGGCAACCAGTGCCACCGCGTCGGGAACGCCGACAGCCGTCGTGGCCGTTCCCAGCGCGAAGGTCGTGGTGAGCGCGCCCAATGTGATGATCGAGGTGCTTGCGACGATGCCGGCGTAGACGATGCGCGCGGCGGAGAATGGCGGTCGGGGAGCGGACGACACTAAGGGGCGGGGGGCTCTCGGTTGTCGCCGCCCAGCTGACCGACCGCATCCATACTGTCTATCGGAAGGATCACGCCCTCTGCACCGAGGAGACGGAACAGCTTCCACTGCTCCTGGCGCGCGGCCCACACACGCGGTCCGTTGTACATCAGGGAGATCAGCAGGACGCCTTCGGTGCGCCCCAGATAGCCGGAGAGCGTGGCCACATCGCCCAGCGTTCCGGTCTTGGCGCGCACCACGCCCGGGCCGGGAAGGCCCTTCGCCAGTTTGCGGAGGGTCCCGGTTCCGTTGGCAGGCAGGAGCTGCGGAAACCCACGACCTCCGGGAGACAACGGGAAGCGCGCGAGATAGGAGACGAACGCCATCGGCGACGCGCGGTCGTCGTGGGATAGGCCGCTGCCGTCTACCAGATGCACGCTGCTGAAATCACCTGTGATCTCCTGCACGTGCGAGGTGAGCCGGTCGGCGGGATGATCCTCGCCGCCGGCCCAGCGGAGCAGGAGCTCGGCGCCGATGTTGAGGCTGCGACGATTGATCTCGCTGGCGATGGTATCGAAAGGCTCTGAGGTCACCTCCGCCAGCGTCGTGGTGACCGTTTGGAGGGTAGGAGCTGAAATGCCGCTGGCCCGCTGCCAGTCGATGCCGGCCTGGCGCAGTGCGCGGGCCCAAGTCGCCTCGAGCATCACGCGAGGGTCCGCGACCGGGGTCGAAAACTGGCGGGGCTTCGAGCGAATACCGATGACGCCCGATACCAGGTAGTGACCGCCGGCGGTCACTGAGTACCGCAGCTTGGTGCGCCGGCCACTCGACGTCTTCGCGGTGATGTCCACCAGCTCACCTACACCAGCCGGCGATTCGCCCACCACCACCGGCTTCTGGCCCACCTTGGCGCCCGGAGCAATGGTGAAGCTCAGGACATTTTCGTTGAGTGTGAGCTGACCGATGAGTGGAGCAAAGATCCGCCCCCGGTGCCGCGGGCTCCAGGCAGTGGGATACGACGCGCTCGGCGCGCCGACCGCCGCCACGACCACCAGCGGCCCCACCAGGTGCTTTATGCCTACATCACGCAGCTTGAGGGCGAGATCTTCCAGGCTGGGACCGCCACGCGCCGATCGTTCGAGGGTGGGATCACCATTCAGCTCGAGGGCCCAGGTGCCCATCCAGGTGCCCGACGTAGGGTCCACATGCCCCACTCCGAGGACCCGGGTGCGCTTCCGGGCGTCACTGCCGAGCACGCTGCGGGCGTAACCAGTCGTGAAAAGCTTCACCGTCGAAGCGGGAATCATCGGCCGGGTTGGCTGGATACCCCAGATCAGCTGCCCGTCCTGTCCTGCCACCGCAATGGCCCAGTCGCCCGGCGCGGACCGGGACGCCTTCTGGAACCAGGCATTGAGTTGCTCCGTGAGCTCCTTCGACGGCGGCGCAGTCGTGCGGGCCTGGCCGATTCCGCTTGCGGGAAGGCCGGCAGCAACCGCGACGACGAGTATGGCAGAACGAAATCGGGCCAGAACCATCAGGAAACCATCTTTCGGTGCGAGACGATGGGATGACGCCTCGCCGGAACGATTACGGTTTGATCATCGATTTTGCGATCGTCATCAACTGCATGTTGCTAGTACCCTCATAAATCGTGCCAATCTTGGCATCTCGATAGTACTTCTCTGCAGGGTACTCCTTGGAATAGCCATAGCCGCCGAAGAGCTCGAGCGAGTTGGAGGTGATCCGGTCGGCAACCTGGGAGCTGAATAGCTTTGCCATGGCGGCCTCCATGGTGAACGGACGCCCGGAATCTTTTAATCGCGCCGCGTTGTAGACCATCAGCCGGGCGGCTTCGAGATCGGTGCGCATCTGGGCCAGCTGGAACTGCACCGCCTGGAATTCGGCGATCGGCTTGCCGAACTGCTTGCGCTCCTTGACGTAGGCCAGCGCGGCCTCGAGCGCGCCCTGCGCTACGCCGATCATCTGAGCGCCGATGCCGATGCGGCCTTCGTTCAGAGTCTCGATCGAGATCTTGTAGCCGACGCCTACCGGTCCGAGGACGTTGGCCTCGGGCACTTTGCAGCCCTCGAGGATCAGCTCACAGGTGCTCGACGCCCGGATGCCCAGCTTGTCTTCCTTCTTGCCCACCGAAAAGCCTTCGAAGTCCCGCTCCACGAGAAAGGCCGTGATGCCCTTGTAACCCTTCGAGAAATCGGTATTGGCGAAGACGATGAAGATCCCCGCCTCGGCGCCGTTGGTGATCCAGAATTTGCGGCCGGTAAGCTCCCAATGATCGCCCTGCTTCTCGGCTCTGGTCTGGAGACCGAAGGCATCGCTCCCCGAGCTCGGCTCCGAGAGAGCGAACGCGCCGAGCAGGCCGGTGGTCATTCGCGGGAAGAGTCGTGCTTTCTGCTCGGGGTTTCCCCAGCGGAGGAGGCAATTGTTGACGAGGGTGTTGTGCACGTCGACATAGATCGCGGCCGATGCATCGACGCGGGCCAGCTCTTCGATCGCGAGCATTGCGAGGAAGATCGTGGCGCCCGAGCCGCCCCAGACTTCGGGCACCTCGACTCCCATGAGCCCCATCTCGAAGAACTTCGTGATGAGGTCGGGCCGGAACTTGGCGGCCTCATCCATGTCCTTGACGTGTGGCGCGACTTCGCCCTCGGCAAACTCACGCACCGTGCGGCGGAAGAGCTCTTCCTCTTCGCTCAGGATCGACAAGGCAGACGGAGCCGTCATGGTTTCGGACATCGGGGAACCTCTCGGTAAAAAGCCATCGGAGCCCGAAGATACCCCGGTTGCTCGCTCTCCATCAATACGGACTCGGTGTGTCGTCTCGACACGAGAACCGTGTCGCTCCCGGCTGCGATTTTCCAGGGAGCTCGAGCCAAGCGATGAGCCAGCAACCAGTTCGCGACTGGCCTGATCGATGCGTTCCCCAGAGATGGACCGGGACTCCCGGAAGATCTGGTGATCGGTGCAACTTCGGCCCCGTCCCGCATCTCCCGCTTTGGCCAACCGGTCCAACTCGCACATGGGAGGACGTATGCGTCGGTTCCGAAGTTTCCTGATTGTCGGTGCACTCGTGGTGCCTCTGGTTCCTTCCATTCGAGACGCAAGGCGCATCCAGGCCGTCGGCACCATTGCCGGGACGGTTCGCACTGAAAAATCGGCGCCGATTGCGGGGGCCCAGGTCCGGGTGCAGGGCAATAACCGGAGCGCTACTACGGCCACGAATGGCAGCTATCGAATCGACAGTGTCCCCATCGGGGCAACGGTACTGGTGGTGCGTTCCCTCGGACGCTCACCGGAGACGCGTGCCGTGACCGTAACGGAGGGCGGCGTCACCCGCGCCGATTTTGTATTGAAAGACGACCCTCTCCGCCTGGACGAGGTGGTCGTCACCGGGACGGCGGAGGGAGCGACCCGTCTGGCGATGCCGTTTACGGTCATGAAACGGGCGGCGGTTGCGAGGGAGAGGTACAACACGGAGGAGTACGCGAGGATTTACGAGAACGCCTGGCAAGCGCCGCTCGCCACTCCACTGTCGACCTTCTCGATCGACGTGGATGCCGCGTCGTACACTAACATCCGGCGGTTCGTCGGGGATGGGCAGCTACCCCCGAAGGACGCGGTGCGAATCGAGGAAATGATCAATTATTTCCCGTACGACTACGCCGAGCCGTCGGGAGAGGCGCCTTTTTCTGTCACCACCGAGCTCTCGGCTGCGCCGTGGCACCCTGGCCACCGGCTTGCGCTCATCGGGCTTCAGGGGCGCCGGATTCCGATGGAGGCACTGCCGCCGAACAATCTGGTATTTCTGCTGGATGTTTCCGGCTCGATGGACGATCCGCGCAAGCTTCCCCTGGTCAAGTCGGCGTTCCGGTTGCTGGTGAACCAGCTCCGTCCCCAGGACAAGGTGGCGATCGTAGTGTACGCCGGCGCGGCCGGCCTGGTTTTGCCGCCGACGTCCGGAGATCGCAAGGACATCATCCTCGATGCCCTGGAACGGCTCGAGGCCGGCGGATCCACCGCGGGAGCTGCCGGGATTCAGCTCGCCTACGAAACCGCCCGGAAAAATTTTCTGACCGAAGGCAACAACCGAGTGATTCTGGCCACCGATGGAGACTTCAACGTCGGAGTGTCGAGCGACGGCGAGCTGACCCGTCTGATCGAAGAGGAGCGCGGCCACGGCGTGTTCCTGACCGTGCTGGGGTTCGGCACCGGCAACCTCAAGGACGCGAAGATGGAGCAGCTCGCGGACAAGGGGAACGGTCACTACGCCTACGTCAACGACGTCCTCGAAGCGCGCAAGGTATTCGTTCAGGAATTAGGGGCGACGCTCCTCACTCTCGCCAAGGATGTCAAGATCCAGGTCGAATTCAATCCGGCACGGGTCGCGGCCTATCGGCTGATCGGCTACGAGAACCGTGTCATGGCCGACAAGGACTTCAATGACGATGCCAAGGATGCCGGCGATCTCGGTGCAGGGCACGCGGTCACGGCGCTGTATGAAATCGTGCCGGTTGGTGGGCCGCTCGACGTGAAGGTGGGCAAGGTCGACTATCTCAAGTACCAGCCCAACGACCCTTCGGACCGTCAGACCACGGTTTCCGGAAATGAGGACGAATGGATGACCGTGAAGCTGCGCTACAAGGACCCGAAGGGCTCGACCAGCCGGCTTCTGGCGCGAACGGTACGCGGCGAGACCCTGAATCCCTCAGAGACGTTCCGGTTCGCGAGTGCCGTCGCCGGCGTCGGGATGCTGCTGCGTGATTCGGAGTACAAGGGCAGGTTGAGTTACGCGGCGCTGGTGGCTCAGGCGCGCGCCGCCATGGGGCCCGACCGCGACGGCTACCGCAGCGAGTTTGTGCGGCTCACCGAGAAGGTCGCTTTGATGCAGCACCAGCTCGCGGCGGTACCGCGATAGCATCATCGCAGGACGTCGAGCGCCACCGGCACTTTGCCGAGTGGCGCCGCCACCTGCGCGCCGCTCAGACGGTCCCGGACCGCAGCCAGCATCTCGCGCGCAATCGTGATGCCTTCCTCCAGTCCCTGCTCACGGCCACGGGCACTGGCGTGCCGCATCCGGGAGAGGATCTCATCCGGCACGGTTACGCCGGGAACTTCATTGGCCAGAAATTCAGCGTTGCGCAACGACACCAGCGGCCAGATGCCACCGATGATCGGCAGGTGAAACGACTCGATTCGCTTGAGGAAGCGGTCCAGCTGGGCGAGGTCGAATACCGGCTGGGTGATGGCAAACTCCGCGCCGGCCTCCACTTTCCAGTGCAGCCGCCGGAGTTCGCGGTCGAGGTCCGGGGCCGCCGGGTTCACTCCGACTCCGATCACGAAGCGGGTGGGGGAGCCGAGCGGGTTATGACCGGGGTCCAGGCCGCGGTTGAGCCGGGACACGAGGTTGGTG
>JBEPVJ010000122.1:0-6212 GCA_041691095.1 Gemmatimonadales bacterium | reverse complement strand
CTACGACAGCGCCAAGTGGCGGGGCACCTGGGAGTTCGACGGCGGCGCGTTCATGAACCAGGCCAGTCACTATGTCGACCTGATGGACTGGCTGATCGGCCCGGTGGAGAGTGTCCACGCGTTTACCGCCACGCTGGGGCGGAATATTCAGGTCGAGGATACCGGGGTGGCCAATGTGCGCTGGCGCTCGGGCGCACTGGGGTCGATCAACGTGACGATGCTGACCTACAAACAGAACCTTGAAGGGTCACTCACGATACTTGGAGAGAAGGGCACCGTCCGCCTGGGTGGCGTGGCGGTCAACGAAATCCAGAAGTGGGAGTTCGAGGAGCCGGACCCGTCCGACCAGGAGGTGGGCCAGGCCAGCTACCAGACCACGTCGGTCTATGGACTCGGTCACCCGCTGTACTACGACAACGTGATTGCGGCGCTGTGCGGCGAGGCGGAGGCGGAGACCGACGGGCGCGAAGGACTCAAGTCACTCGAACTGCTGATTGCCTTTTACCTCTCGGCACGGGATGGCAAACGGGTGGGCCTGCCGCTGGAGTACTGAACCAGACAGTCGAGTCGGGCCGCACGGCTGGGATCGTCTGCGACTAGAATCCTCCGTCCTCCGCTCTTGAGCGCGAACCAGACATCTTTCGGGTCGAACCCGCCACTGAACTCGCGCGTTCGGCCTCCCGCTTTTTGGTTTGCGGTGTCACTCTGCTGTTCATCGCATGGCCAGCTCCACCAACCTGCCTGCCGCAATGATTCCCCGGCCTGACGATCGCAGCCGCGGGCGCCCGAATTCGGCTGGAACCCACGTCGACGCTGGGACGCGATTCGGGCGACGACCGACTAGATCACCCGGGAAAGGAGGCTGGGATAGAACAGGCGCGCCGGGGGCAGCATTGGTCCTGCGGTGACCCAGCCGCCGCACGGCCCGGGAGTTCATCGATGAGAGGCTCGACCAATTCCCTTGAGCGGGAGTACCTGTGATGATTTAGGTCTCATCCCCGCGGGCCGGCTTCAGTGCTGCCATGCGATTCACGACAGTATCCAGCAATGGCGGCGGGTGCGATCGGTCGCTATATTCCTTGGTAGTTGCATAATTGAGGAAGCCTTGATGAACTGGATCCCAACGTGATTGATCTGACCGACAGCAGCGCCGAGGCCATCGCTGAACGATTTCGCGCCCTCGCCGAACCGGTACGGCTGCGCCTGCTCAATACGCTGCGTAGGGGGGAGATGGGCGTCGGCGACCTGGCCGAGTCGATCGGCACGGGCCAGGCCAATGCGTCGAAGCATCTGCAGGTGCTGCTGCAGCAGGGATTCGTGGAGCGGCGCAAGGAGGGCACGGTCAACTGGTACCGGATCGCCGATCCCGCCGTCTTCGAGCTCTGCTCCCTGGTTGGCGACGGGATCGAGGAAGTACTGGAACGTCGTCGCAAGCAGCTCCGCCGCCGCGGCTAGCGGCGCCGGAGCTCCCAGTAGAGCAGCGGCACGAGGACCATCGTGAAGAGTGTGGCCACGACGGCGCCGCTGATCAGGGCCACCGCGAGACCCTGAAAGATCGGGTCGAGCACCATCACCATTCCGCCAACCACCACGGCCGCGGCCGTCAGCGCAATGGGCCGAAAGCGCACCGTTCCCGCCTCGATCACCGCCGCACCCAGCGTTCGCCCCCGCGACTCTGCCACCTGAATGAAATCCACCAGCAGGATCGAGTTCCGCACGATGATCCCGGCCAGCGCAATCATTCCGATCAGCGACGGTGCGGTGAACAGGGCGCCGGAGAACGCATGTCCCGGCAGGACGCCGATCAGGGTCAGGGGAATCGGTGCCATGATGACGAGCGGCACCGTGAATGACTGGAACCAGCCGACCACCAGTACATAGATCAGCACCAGCACCACCGCAAAGGCAATCCCCAGGTCGCGGAATACCTCGATGGTGAGCTGCCACTCCCCGTCCCACTTGATCGCCGTCTGGTCGAGGCGGTCGGGGGCCGTCGCGTTGTATCGGAGGATCTGGGCTCCCGCCACCCGCACCGTATCGAGGGCCCGATTCATCGCGAGTATGGCGTAGACCGGCGCGACGATCGCGCCGCCGACATCGGCCGTGACGTAGATGACGGGGCGGAGATCCTTGCGGAACCGTGCGGGTTCCCGCACAGCGGAGTCGAGGCGGACGAACCGCGCCAGCGGCACCGGACCCCGTACGGTCTGCACGGGGACGGCCAGCAACGCCTCGGACGACGCGCGCCGGGTGATGTCGAGGCGGGGCACGATTGCCACCGCTTCTGGCGCGGCCGGGTCCACCAGACGTCCCGTGTTTGCTCCGCTCAACGCCAGGGCAAGGGTTTGGGTCACCTGGGCCACATTCGCGCCGGCTTCAGCCACCCGGGCCCGGTCCACGCGCAGGTCGAGCCGTGCTTCCGGGGCCTCGATGCTCCAGTCAACATCGACCACGCCAGGGGTCGACTGGAACACCTCGAGTACTCGTCGCGCCGCCGCCAGCCGGGTGGCGTCATCGCCGGCGTATACCTCGGCCACCAATGTGGCGAGCACCGGCGGGCCCGGCGGGATTTCGGCGATCTTGGCGTGGGCGTCGTACCGTTGCGCGATCGAATCGACCGCGGCCCGCACCGCCAGCGCAATGGCGTGACTCTGCCGGCGGCGGTCGCCCTTGGGGAGGAGGTTCACCTGCACGTCAGCCATGCTGGGGTCACGACGCAGGAAATAGTGGCGCACCAGTCCGTTGAAGTTGAAGGGGGACGCGGTCCCCGCGTAGGTCTCGGTACTCAGGACCTCGGGCGCCATGCGGAGCCGGGCCGCGACTTCCAGAGCCGCGGCGTTCGAAGTCTCGAGGGTCGCGTTCCTGGGGAGGTCGAGGATGACCTGGAACTCGGACTTGTTATCGAACGGCAGCATCTTCACCTGCACGGCCTTGAGGGCCACCATGCCGACTGAGGCAGCGAGCAGTACCAGGAGCGCGGCGTAGAATCCGAGCCTGCTGCCGGCGTGTTCCATGAGACGGGTCATCAGACGTGCATAGCGGCGGCCGAACCAGGTCCCGGTGTCCTGACCGTTGGCCGCGCCATCGTCGGGTCGGACGTGGCCGGCGAGCAGCTTGAAGGCAAGCCAGGGCGTGACGATGAACGCGACGCCGAGTGAGCCGAGCATCGCGGCGGTAGCCCCGATGGGGATGGGGCGTATGTACGGACCCGTCATGCCCCTGACGAATGCCATCGGGAGGATCGACGCGATCACCGTGAAGGTGGCGAGGATGGTCGGGTTGCCGACTTCGTCGACGCCCTCAACGGCTGCGTCCTCCAGCCCACGTCCGCCAAGTCGCATGTGGCGGTAGATGTTCTCGACCACCACGATGGCGTCATCGACCAGGATCCCGATCGAGAAGATCAGGGCGAAGAGGGTGATCCGGTTGAGCGAGTAGCCGAACGCGTAGTAGGTGAACAACGTGAGCGACAGCGTCACCGGGACCGCGACCAGCACCACCAGCGCCTCACGCCACCCGAGGAATACTCCCATGAGGAGGGTCACGCTGAGGGTGGCGAGAATGAGGTGGAGGATCAGCTCTCGCGCCTTTTCGGAGGAGGTGTCGCCGTAGTTCCGAGTGACAGTAAGCTCCACCCCCGGTGGGAGAAGTGCGCGCTTGGCCTGGTCCACCCGTTCCAGCACCTGGTCTGCCAGGGTGCTGGCATTGGCGCCATGGCGCTTGGCCATCGCAATGGTCACGGCATGCTCCGGGACGCCGCCCGGCACGGCGTGGCTCACATAATCCGTCACCTCAGCGGGGCCGTCAACTACCGTGGCCACCGAGCGGAGGTAGACCACCCGGCCGTCGCGACTCCCGACCGCGACGGCGGCGACTTCCGCGGCGCTGGTGAGCGTTGCGCCGATGGTCACCAGGATGGTGCTGTTGCCGGCGGCGAATTCGCCGGCGGACAGGCGGGCGTTGGCGGACTGCAGGGCCTGCACGACGTCGAGAGGAGTGAGTCCGGTTGCGGCGAGGCGGACCGGGTCGAGGATCACCCGGAGTTCGCGGCGGGCTCCACCGACGACCATGGTGGCGGCAACATCGGGTATGGTCCGGATCTGGTCTTCCAGAACCATGGCCTCCTGACGCAGCAGGTCCGGCCCGGCACTGGCGCTATGGAGCGTGAGCGCGAGGAACGGCACGTCGTCGATCGAATGTGGTCGGACCAGTGGCGGCAGCATCCCGGGTGGTGCCCGGTCCGCCGCCGAGGCGAGCTTTGCCTGTACCGCGCTCACGGACCGATCCTGGTCGGCGCCGACCTTGAATCGGACCGTCAGCAGGGTCCACCCTTCGCCGGCCGTGCTGTAGATGTGCTCGACCGCCGGGATTTCCCACATCAGCTTCTCGGCCGGGCGGGTGACGAGCTGCTCGACCTCGGTCGGTGTGCCGCCGGGCAGGGCCAGGGTGACATCGATCATCGGTACCGAGATCTGCGGTTCCTCCTCGCGCGGCGTGGCCACCAGGGCCACCGCCCCGACCGCCAGGGAGGCAAAGGCCACCAGCGGCGTGAGCTTGGAATGCAGGAATGCCCTGGCCACCCGTCCCGCGATGCCCATGGTCAGTTCCTCCCGGTCGTGCGGAGGTCGACGATGCGCTCGCCGGCGGAAAGGCCCGAGAGCACTTCCACCAGGTCACCCCGCGGAGCTCCCAGTCGCACCCAGCGGAGTTCGGCCTGATACCCCTGCCACACCCGAACCCCGGCCAAATCCCCCTGGCGGGCAATTGCGCTCCTGGGCACCAGTACTACCCGGCGGGATCCGGTCGGCAGCAGAAGCGAGGCAGCCCCGCCGCTGGCATAGCGATCCTCGTGATTCTCCACCACTGCGTTGATCGTGTACATCCCGCCGCCCGGGGCGGGAACCACCCCCTCTACGGTCGCCACCGCCTCGACGTCCTCGATTCGGGCCTCGACCGCATCACCGCGTCGTAGCAGGCGGGCAAGCGCCGGCGTCGTCGTCACGCTCACCCGCAATCGGCTCCCTGCCTCGATCGTCAGCAGCGGTCCGCCGGGCGCCGCAAACGAACCGGGATCAACCAGGCGGCGCACCACTACGCCGTCGAATGGAGCGCGCAGTTCACCATACCGGGCCACGGCAGCGAGTTCACGCTGAGCCCCCTCCGCTACATGGAAGCCGGCCTGCGCCCTGGCCAGCCCGGTCTCGGCCGCATCCAGCAGCGCCTTCGGGGCGGCACTGTCCGCGTACAGCGCCCGGATCCGGGCTGCGTATAGCTCGGCCTCGGCCACCTGGGCGTGGGCCGATGAGAGGCCCGCGTCAGCCTGGTCGGCCCTGGCGTCGAGGTCGCGCACGTCGAGGCGGACCAGCACCTGTCCCGCCCGGACCTGGTCGCCTTCGTGCACCGTGACCGCGGTGACCTCGCCGATCAATCGGGTGCTCAGCGTGGCCTGCAGGATCGGCGCGGCGAGGCCGGAGGCTTCGACGGTGGCGGGAATCAGCGAATCGACTGCTACCGTAAGCGGAGGGGTGGTTTCATCGAGGGCAGCGGTCCTGACTGTCCGGGCGTCCGCGGCAGTGCACGCGGCGAACCCTACGATGAGCGGGACTGCAGTCCAGTGGGCGAGGCGGGTCATGGTCATTCCTCGAGGGCGGCTAACGCGGCCGGATCGGCCCCGCGGGCGAGTTCACGCGCCGCAAGGGCAGTGATGGTGATCATCTGGGCCTCGGCGAGCGCGAGGCGAGTGTGGGTTTCTGCCGCCTGGGCGCCCAGCAGGTCGGTCACGCTGGCCAGGCCACCGGCGTAGCGTCGGGCTACCAGCCGGTGAGCTTCGCTGCCCTGGGCCTTTCCCAGTTCGGCAATCGCGAGCCGGGCCAGCGCGACGGTCACCTCGCTCTCGCACCGGGCGAGTTCGAGATCGGCGTTGGCCCGCGCAGCGTCGGCCTGTGCTCGGGCCGCCGCCGCTCGAGCCTGGGAGGCACGGAGATCAGCCACCTCCCCGAGTCCGGTGAACGGCGTCCACGACGCCATGACCCCAACCGTCCACGAGGGCGAGCCGGCGAAGGGAGTCGAGCGATGATTCCAGTCGTAGCGGCCCAATGCGTTGATGCGTGGCAGGAGCCGCCCGCCCGCGCGGCGGGCGATGCGCGCCGCCTCGATTTCCATCTCCCGGGCGGCCGCGAGATCGGCACGATCGATATGGATTCCCTCACCGC
>JBEPVJ010000121.1:0-6220 GCA_041691095.1 Gemmatimonadales bacterium | reverse complement strand
GACGCATCACAGCGGCACTCGGTCCGTCGGGAGACAGCCTCTACCGGGTGCGGGTCGAGTCCTCGCACCTTGGCATCCTGGCCGGCACGTATCTCGCCACGGGCATTGAGATCCTTCCCGATTCTTCGGCGTTTCGGCGGCGGCGGGAGTCTGGCCATCCGGTGGGCGACCGTTTTTCGTTCCGCGCCTCCTCGCTCAAGATCTCCGGGCTCGGGGTGTGGGGCCTGCTGCGTCATCGGTTCCGGGCGAGCAGTGCCGTGGTGGACAACCTGATCGTCGAAGGCACCCTGGACCGCACGGTGGCCGGCAGCAACGATAGTATTCGTATGTTGCCGCACCAATTTCTTCGCTCGCTGCCCGTGCCGGTGCGCCTCGACACGATTCTGATCCAGAACGCCGGCTTTCGCTATTCCGAGCGGGCGCTCGACGGCGTCCGGTTCGGCACGATCCGGTTCACCGAGTCCCGAATCGGGGTATATCATCTCACCAACGCCTCCACCGGCCCCAACGTTCCCGTGGTGATCGATGTGCGAACCCGGCTGGCCGGCTCGGCTCCGGTGAGGGCACTGTTTGAATACGACTTCCGCGCCCCGGCGCTGACTCTGGACTACCACGGCACCGTCGCGGACCTCGACGCGCAATCACTGAACTCCATGACGGTGGATCTCGAGGGAATGAAGCTGCTGAGCGGCCACCTCGACACCGCCTGGTTCAAATTCCGAATCAAGGATGATGTGGCCAATGGCGAGATGCACATGCTCTACCGGAACCTCCAGGCCAAGTTCGTCGACAAGGTGACCCGAAAGGGCGGGCTGTCGGACTGGATCAAGAGCTTCGTTGCGGCCAATTTTCAGCTGGAGCGCAATAATCCGAGCCGGCCGGACCATCCTGCCCACGTGGCGATGATCCGCGGACTCGCGCGAGACCCGGCCAATCAGCTCAGCACCTATATCTGGCACACGATCCGTGAAGGCACGCTCCTGACGATCAAGGGAGCGGCAAAGAAACCGAAGGCATCCAAGCCCAAAGGGAAACCCAAGGCTTCCCGGAGGAGTCACTGACGATGTCATTCTCCCGCTGGCTGTTCCTCACCATTCCCGCTTTCGCCATCGCCGCGATCCTGCTCGGTTTTACGGTCCGGAGCCTGCTGCGGACCCTCGCCCGGTCGGCCGTCGTGTCGATGCCGCTGGAACCGAGCCAGACCTTCCGGCTCGCGGAAGGCGGGCCCTATGATCTGTTTGTGGAGGGCAGCTTCGCCAGCAACGATTTTGTCGGACTGGACTATGCGCTGGCCGATTCCGCCGGCCGGAAGGTGCCCATGGGTGCGGTGGTGTTTCGTGCGCACGTGCGGACACTGTCGCGGGCTCGCCTCCAGATCCGGTCGTTCGACGCGCCGGGGCCCGGTGATTTTACCCTGCGGGTTACTGGCGTCCACCCGAATTCATCTCCCGGCGATCGCATTCTCATCAACCGGCCGGTGCGCAGCGCGATGGTGTTGCATATCCTCGCGCTATTGGCCCTGGGAGTCGTGACCATTGGCTCCCTGGTCGCCAGCGGGATCCTTGTCTTCGGGCTCGACCGGGGCTCCCGATGATTCGCAAGCTGCCTTCGGGACTCTTTCGTTGGTATTCCCGCAAGAAGAACCCGAAGACCGGGAAGCGTCGCAACCTCGGCACGTGCAGCACTCGTGCGGGCGCTGCGCGCCATGAACGCGCGGTCCATTTCTTCAAGCGCGGCGGCCATGGAACGAAGGGGTATCGGTATCGGGCAGGAAGCGGTAACCTGTTGTCGAAGTTCCATCCCGATTGGACTACCGAACTACGGAGAAACCGGACATGACCCCCCAGACCCAGAGCATCGTCATTTTCCTTTGCATCGGCATCGTCGCCGGCTTTCTGGCCGGCAAGATCATGAAGGGCAGTGGTTTCGGCCTCCTTGGCGACATGGTAGTTGGTGTGATCGGCGCCTTCCTCGGCAGCTGGCTATTCGGGCTCCTGGGTATCACGACGTGGGGCCTGGCAGGCACCCTGATCACGGCGCTGATCGGCGCCCTGGTTCTCCTCTTCGTGGTGCGGATGCTGAAACGCGCGTAAAGTTGCAGTACCCCCCAATCCCTTGCCGGGGCCTCGCTTCCTGATAGCTTGGGAAGCGAGGCCTTCATGTTACGGTTCGTCCCGCTCGTCATGCTCCTCTTCACCTCCGCCTGCAGATCCCATGTGCCGGCGGGGGTATTGATCGGTTCGGCAGATGAATCGGGCCGCTTCATGGCCCACTACGGCCCAGCCAGTCACGATTTCGAAGATTTCCGCGCCGGTCTCATCGCCAACCGTTTTCTCGACACCATCGCCGCGCGGCTGAATGATTCACTGCGAATTCCCCGCACCATCGTGCTGGAAACGGCGCATTGTGAAGAGCCGAACGCGTCATACGACCCGGACACCCACCGGGTTACGCTCTGCTATGAGCTCTTCAAATCGTTGTCGGACCGATTCAGGAATTCCGCGGGGGGGGAATACCTGGTGACCGGCACCGTGGTGTTCGCGCTGATGCACGAGTTGGGGCATGCTCTGGTGGATGTGCTCGCCCTGCCGATCACTGGACGAGAGGAAGATGCGGTGGATCAGCTCGCGACGATTCTGCTTCTGCAGCAGGGCGCGCCGGGCGATTCCCTCGCGTTCGGGGCGGTCGGCTGGTTTGTTACCAACGCGCGGCACACCGTTCCGGACGATCTGGCCTTTGCCGACGACCACGGGCTCGACTCCCAGCGGGTCTACAACATTCTCTGCTGGATCTATGCCCGGGATCCGACCCGCTACCCCGAAATCGTCAAGGAGGGCTGGCTGCCCGAGCACCGGCGGGACAAGTGCCCCGCCGAATATCACCGCCTGGCCGACAGCTGGCGTCGGATTCTGGCCCCCTACCGTCGCCTTACCCCGGCAGCGGCACCGCGGCCCTGGGCCGGCCCATGATCGTCAAGCTGCTGATGTTCCTGGGGTCGATCGTTGGTGGCGCCATTGGGTGGTGGATCGGCGCGCAGGTGGGATTCATGACGGCGTTCATCGTGAGTACGGTCGGCTCGGGGTTCGGGATCTACTTCGCCAGACGCTGGGCCATCAACTACTGGCCCTGAGGGTGGGCGGATCTCATCGCCCCGCGGCACGGCCTACTCCATTATCCTTGCGGAGCCGGGCGACGAACGGTCCCGGGTTTGGTGCTGAGCCATAGAGTGAACACCTGAGGACATCCAGATGTACGGTTCCCGAGATGATGATGCCGGCTTCGATGAATCCAAGGAGCGCGACGAAGACGAGTCGTTCCCCGATGGGGAGGTGCAGACCGAAGCGGAGGTGACCTGTCCCTACTGCGGAGAGACGGTCAGTATCGAGCTGGACGCCGCGGGTGGCACCACGCAGGAATACGTCGAGGACTGCCAGGTGTGCTGCCAGCCCTGGGCGGTCCGGGTGCAGT
The DNA here is from genome assembly GCA_041691095.1 of Gemmatimonadales bacterium. Taxonomy (GTDB): domain Bacteria; phylum Gemmatimonadota; class Gemmatimonadetes; order Gemmatimonadales; family GWC2-71-9; genus JABFSM01. The sequence continues at coordinate 2,752 of JBEPVJ010000121.1, read as the reverse complement.
ATGACGATTCAGGGACGGCGGAAGTGACGGTCGAAGAATCGGCATGACACGGGTGGGATCGGTCGAGCAGCTCTCGGTGAAGCCTCGGACGCCCGGCCAGCGTGGCCTTCCCAAGCAGGCCGTGCAGCGGCTCCGGATCACGGCGGCCGGCGCGGAGGGGGATTACAATCACTACCGCACCACCAAGGTTCACAGCAATCCCAACCTCGCCATCCTGCTCCTGACTCGGGAAGTGATCGACACCCTGCGCGCCGAAGGCTGGCCGGTCGAGCCGGGAGATCTTGGAGAAAACCTCACCCTCGACGGGGTGCAGGAGGCCGTGCTCAAGCCAGGCTGCCGGCTTCGGATCGGCGAAGTGCTGCTCGAGGTGAGCGAGCCCTGCGACCCCTGCTCCGAAGTGTATGTGCTGCCGTATGTCGGCACGACCAAAGGGCCGGCGTTCGTGCGCACTCTTACCGGGCGACGCGGATGGTTTGCCCGGGTGCTCGAATTCGGGGAGATCGTACCCGGCTCGCAGGTCGAGGTGACTCCAGCCTGAGCTACGCCCCCGCCGCCATGCCCGCCGCCCGTCCGGTAACCCAGGCCCAGAGAAAATTGTATCCTCCGATCGGACCGAAGGCGTCGAGCGCCTCCCCGCAGATGTGGAGCCCGGGGTGCTTGCGGCTTTCCATCGTGGCCGCATCGATTTCCGTGAGGCTGACGCCGCCCCCGGTCACTTCCGCCTTCTTGTAGCCCTCGTGTCCGGTCCAGGGCAGCTCTCCCCGCACCAGGGTCTCGATCACTCGGTTTCGCTCTTCCCGGCGGAGCTGCGCCAGGGGTCGTCCCGGTTCCACTCTCGCGACCGTGAGCAGTGCCTCGGCGAGCCGCTCCGGCAGCTCCGCAACCAGCGCTCGTGCCACGCTCCGATTTCCGTCGGGGCGCAACGTCTGCTCCCATTCGGCATCCCGCAGGGCGGTCCATTGAACGGTGATGCGAGCCCGAGCTCCGCCTTCTTCATGGGAGCGCACCGCCACGTGCGATACATCGAGCACCGCGGGCCCGCTGTATCCGCGGTGCGTGAACAAGAACCCGCCGGTCGCGCGGGCGTGACGCGCGCCCGCCTTCGCCACGATGGTAACCGTGAGCGAAATGCCTGCGAGCAGGCCGAATGGGGCCGGCTCGGCCAGGAGAGGAGTCAGCGCGGCGTAGGTGGGATGCATCGCGTGCCCCAGGCCGCTCAGGACCGTCAGCCCCAGGCCATCGCTGCCGGTATTCGGCACCGAGAGGCCTCCTGTCGCCACGATAACCCGCTCGGCCTCCAGCGGAGGCGCACCCTCCCGCTCGACCCGCCAGCCGCCCCCGTGAGGAGTCAATCCGGTGACGAGGGTTCCGGTCTGGACATCTACACCGGAGCCGCGAGCGAGCGTCAGCAACCCGTCCCGTACGTCGCGCGCCTTGTTCGAGGCCGGGAAGAGCTTGGATGACCCGGGCTCCTCGACCAGCGAGAGTCCGAGTTCGGTTTCGAAGAAGGCGATCTGTTCCGGGAGCGGCCACGCCCGGACGATCCGGCGCATCAGATGGGGCGGGGAATCGGTGACGAATCGACCGACATCGAGGCGGGCCGGGAGGACGTTGCACCGGCCGCCGCCGCTGATCAGAATCTTCCGGCCGCCGTCCCGGGTCCGTTCCAGCAGGAGGGTTCGTGCCCCGGCCTTGGCGGCGAAGATGGCCGCCATGGAGCCCGCGGCGCCGGCACCGATCACGACGATTCGTTTCAGGACGGCTCCGTGGCAGAGGCAGCAACGGTAACAGGCTAAGAGGCCAGGAGGCTCCGGCGCCAGGGCCATCCCGTTGAACCCCGGCGCACCAGCCCGTATACTGATCATGTCCCCGACGATCCCTCCTACCTTCCAGCTCCTGACTATGGCCGACACCCGGCTCGCCGCGCTCGCCTCGAAGCGTTGGAAGGTGCAGGTCGTGCTGACGGCCACGATGATCGCACTCTATTTCGGATTCATTCTGCTGATCGCCTACGACAAGCCGTTCTTGGCTCGGTTGGTCGTGCCCGGGCTCTCGCTCGGAATGCTTCTCGGTGCGGTGGTGATCCTCGTCTCCTGGCTGTTGACCTGGGTGTATGTCCGGTGGGCCAATACCCACTACGACGCGGCGCTCGACGACCTCAGGAGGTGACATGCTGATGATCCAGGAAGCCGCTACCCGCATCGGCCAGCCCAACACGGTCGCGATGGGGTTCTTCTTTCTCTTCATCGCCACCACCCTCGGCATCACCTGGTGGGCCGCGCGCCGCACCCGCACCACCGAGCAGTTCTACGCCGCGGGCCGCACCATCAGCCCGGGCCAGAACGGCATTGCCCTGGCCGGCGACTACATGAGCGCGGCATCCTTTCTGGGCATCGCGGGCCTGGTCTCCACGAGCGGATTTGACGGCTTGATCTACTCCACCGGCTGGCTGGTCGGGTGGCCGGTGGTGCTCTTTCTCATCGCCGAGCCGCTCCGGAATCTGGGCAAGTACACCTTCGCGGACGTGGTGGCGGTGCGGCTCAGCCAGACGCCGGTGCGCATCGCGGCCGCCATTGGAACGCTGGTGACAGTCTCGTTCTACCTCATCGCGCAGATGGTCGGTGCCGGCAGCCTGATTCGCCTGATGTTCGGGATTCCCTACGAAACGGCGATCGTCATCGTGGGTGTGGCGATGATCGCCTACGTGCTGTTCGGCGGCATGATCGCCACGACCTGGGTGCAGATCGTCAAG
>JBEPVJ010000120.1:0-6222 GCA_041691095.1 Gemmatimonadales bacterium | reverse complement strand
GACCTGATGACGGCGAACCAGCTCGGTCAGCGCGCCGCGTAGCGCCGTACGATCCAGCGGGCCCTCGAGATGAAGGATCTTCGGGAGCAATCCTTCCTCATCCGAGAGCGCCATCTGGCTGGAGAGCCACTGGTTCAGCTGTGGGCCGGCCAGGGGGGCGAAGTCGACCGCGGCGCCGGGACGGGGCCCCTGATGTGGGGTGACTTTCGCCCGGCGCGCCAACAGGGCACGCGCAGCCTCGGACAGTTCCGGTGGAGTGGCGCTCACGAAGCCCCGGGCGGTGAGGAGTTGCCGGTGGGGCGTGCAATCCTCGCGACGCGGGGGATTCGTGGAATGGATGTCTCAGGACCCGGTCCTGTATCAATGGAGAGCCGATCGACCTCTGCAGCGAGCGACGCGACGGAGGGGTGCTCGAGAACGGTGCGCAGTGTGACATCCACCCTCAGCTGGCTCTTCAGCTGGTGCGCGATCCGGATCGCGATCAGCGAATGCCCTCCCAGCGCATGAAAGTCATCGTCACGCCCGATCCGATCCCGGCCGAGAATGTCCGCCCATGTCTGCGCCACACGCTTTTCTGTCGCGGTGCGTGGTGGCTCGAACTCGAGGGATTCGTCGAGCGGGGCCGGGAGGGCTCGGCGGTCGATTTTCCCGCTCGCCGTTCTCGGCAGCTCCTCGAGGAACATCACGACGGATGGAACCATCGATCGCGGCAGCACACGGGCCAGGTCTCCCCGCAGCGTTTCCGTGGTCGGGCGCGCGCCGGGGGAAGGGACCACCCACGCAACCAGGCGGGCTCCCGCCGGCATCCTGGTCACGCCGACCGCGCTCTCCCGTACATCGCCCCGCGCGTTGAGTCGCGATTCGATTTCTCCCGGCTCGATCCGGATTCCTTGCACTTTGATCTGGTTGTCGACCCGCCCCAGATATTCGAGGTCGCCGCTGGCCGTGAGCCGCGCGCGATCTCCGGTCCGGTACATCGTGCCGCCACCCTCGGACCAGAACGGATCCGGAACGAAGTGCTGGGCGGTGAGCTCGGGGCGGTTGAGGTACCCCAGTGCGACGCCGACGCCGCCTAGATAGAGCTCCCCCGGCAGGCCAACCGGCATTGGCTCGCCCCTTCCATCGAGCACGTAGGCGCTCGTGTTGCGCAGGGGCCGACCGATCGGGATCGTGGCGCCGGGACGCCCGGGATCACTGCGCCAGAAGGTGGAGCAGATCGTCGCCTCGGTGGGCCCGTAGAGATTCAGCAGCTCCGCTCCATGAGCGGCATGAAAGCGCTGCACCAGCTCGGCCGACAGCGCCTCCCCGACGCAGAGCACCCGTTGAAGCGTATCACAACCGGTCAGGCCGTTCAGCCCGAGCACCAGGGTGAGCAGCGATGGCACCATCTGCACCAGGGTCACCCCGTGGTCCCGAATGGTCTCGCGGAGGTAATTCGGGTCGGATTCGCGGTCACCCCGGGCGAGTACCATCGGGCAACCCGCGAGCAGCGGTGCCCAGATTTCCAGAACCGAGACGTCGAATCCGAGTGGCGTGCGCTGCAGGACAACATCCGTAGGCAGGATGGGAATGTGAGCCAGCGCCCACTCGAGATGATTCAGCAGTGCCCGTTGCGGAATCAGTACGCCCTTGGGCCTTCCGGAAGATCCTGACGTGAACATCACGTACACCGGATCGTCGGGACCGACCGGACGGGCGGAGGCGGTGATAGGCGTGAGGGAGGCGGGCGCCAGGTCGAGGCGCTGAACCGGAACACCGCTGCCCGCCAGGATTTCTCCCGCGGCGTCGGCCAAGACCAGCGTGGCGCCTGCGTCCTCCAGCATGCCGCGAGCCCTTGCTTCGGGCTGTTCCGGCTCGATCGGCAGGTAGGCCGCACCCGCCAGGACGACGGCCACCATCGCTGCGATCACGTCGGGACTGCGCGGGCCGACGATCGCCACGATGTCGCCGGGGCCGATGCCCTGGCGGGCCAGATCCGCGGCGAGACGACCGGCGTGCTCGGCCAGCCTCCCGAATGTCCAGGTAGCGCCGTCGGTGATGAGCGCGTTCCGGTCCGGGCTGCGCGCGGCCTGCTCCAGAAACAAGGCGCCCAGTGACGCGGTGATCTGCGTGGGGTGGCTGGGGCCTCGCGCCAGGCCGAGGACTCTCTGACGTTCTCCCTCCCGAAAGAGCGAGAGCCGGGAAACCGGCACGGCGTCGCCGCTCGCGATGGTGTTCATCAGGCTCACGTACGCGTGCAGGAACTGCCGCACCGACTCCCGCTCGAAGATGTCGGTCCGGGCGGTCATCGCCGCCTCGAGAGTGTCCCCCCGTCTCGTGAGGGCGAGACCGAGGTCGACCTTGGCGCCGGTCGCCGGGTTAGGAACCAGGCTCAGCCTCACACCACCGGCCCAGTCTTCCGTCTGGTTCTCCTCGTTGAAGCTGAACAGGAGGCGGAACGCCCAATCGGCCGGCGTTCGAACCGCGCCCACCACCTCCTCCAGCGATGCGGGATGATCGAGCGCATCAATGATTCCGCCGCGGGTCTCCTGAATCAGCTCGGTGAGCGTCGTGGCCTCGGTGATACGGGTACGTACCAGAACGGTTCGCGCGAAGTAGCCGATCATGTGCTCGACCTCGAGCAGGTCGCGGCCCGCCAGCACCGTTCCCATGGTGAGGTCCTCCTGGCCGCCAAGCCGAAACAGGAGAATCCGAAAAGCCGCCAGCAGGAGGACGTTCAAGGTCGTATTGTGCTCGTGCGCCCGCTCCTCCAGCTTCTCCACCAGGGCCGGTGGCATGAGCTCCGTTTCGCTATGGCCCTCGAACGTCGGCCGGGCAGGGCGCGGGTGGTCGGTCGGGAGCTCGACGCTGAGGTCCGCGCCATCCATCAGGCCGCGCCAGTAGTCGAGATGGGCCCGGCGCCGGGCCTCGTGCGCCGGCGCGGTGATCCAGGCGGCATAGTCGCCAAAATCGGGCGCAGTGCTCCTGGGACCCGGCCGCCTTCCTTCCGTGCGAGCGTCGTAAGCCCGTTTCAGCTCCTCCAGAATCACGCCTTCTGACCAGCCGTCGCACACCAGATGATGCACGGTCATGAGCAACAGTGAGTCGTCCTTGGCGACGTGCGCTACCGTCACCCGGCACAGGGGCGCCGAAGCCAGATCGAATGGACGCTTGAATCGGGCCTCCAGCGCTGCCCGCGCCGCGCTCGTCGCCGTCGCGAAGGGCTGATCGCGGAAGTCGAGCAATTCCAGCGGGAGGTGCACCGACGGGGCCATGCGCTGGGTCGGGCCGCTGCCTCCGTCGGCGAGAGAAATGCGGAAGATCTCGTGGCGGCTCGCCAGATCGTCGAGCGCGGCAGCCAGGATATCCAGATCCAACGGTCCTTCGATGCGGCGATAGATCGGCAGATTGTAGGCGGCGGTTCCTGGTGCAGCGCGCTCGATTTCCCAGAGCAGACGCTGCTCCGGGGTAACCGGCGCGCCCGCCCGGTCGATCCGCAGCGGAAGCCGGGCCGTGGAGTCCTCCGGGTCGATGAGCGGGCCCGATGCGTTCTGGTTTGCTGACGGCTCGACCGCCGTTCTGCCCTGGAGAGCCAGCAGTCGATCGACCTCGCCGACCAACGACGCCAGCGCGCTATGCTCCAGCATCGTCCGAATCGACACGTCCACGCCGTATTGCTCGCGCAATCGGCTCGCCACTCGCATTGCCAGCAACGACTGCCCGCCAAGGTCGAGAAAGCAGTCTTCCCGTAACACGCTGGGAATACCGAGGACCTCCTCCCAGACCTCGGCGACCGCGGCCTCCGTTCGGGTCAGCGGGCCGACGCCGTCACGCCGGGGTGCTTCGATCGGTCGGTTTGCCAGCCCCTCCCGGTCGACCTTCCCCGATGGAGTCAGTGGAAGGAGATCGAGAGGAATGAAGCTGGAGGGAATCATCGGCTCGGGGAGCGTTCTTCCGAGGTAAGCCCGCAGCGCGGCCGGTCCGGGCGCGCTGCCGCGAGCGACGAAGTAAGCCACCAGCCGAAGGTCGCCCGGGGCGGCCTCTTTCGCGATGACCGCCGAGGCGACGATGCCCGGATGGGCGGCGAGGGCCGATTCGACCTCGCCGAGCTCGACCCGGTGTCCGCGAATCTTGACCTGAGCATCCAGGCGGCCGAGATATTCGAGGTCGTCTCCCGGCAGCAGCCGGACCCGGTCGCCGGTGCGATAGAGCGCGATGGCGCCGCAGCCGGGCAGCGTCATGGTGACGAAGCGGGCCGCGGTGAGCTCGGCGCGGTTCAGGTAGCCGCGCGAAATTCCGGCCCCGCCCACGAAGAGCTCTCCCGAAACCCCGGTGCCGACCGGTCTCCCCTCCGGGTCGAGCACGTGAATCGTGAGGTCCGGCAGCGGCCGTCCGATGATGCTGACGCCGCCGATATCTTTCCGCGTGATCCGGCGGTAGGTCACATGAACCGTGGTCTCGGTGATTCCATACATGTTCACCACCGTCGGGGAACTGTCACCGTGCCGGGAGAACCACGGAGCCAGCATGCCGGGATTCAGCGCTTCCCCCCCGAGAATGACCAGTCGAAGGGACAGGGGCGGCCCGCCCTCCGCATCGGCTTCGATGAGCTGCCTGAAGGCGGAAGGAGTCTGGTTGAGGACCGTCACCCGCTCGCTCACCAGCAGGCTTCGGAACGCTTCGGGAGAACGCCGGGTGAAATGGGGCACGATCGCGAGTCGCCCGCCGTGCAGCAGGGCGCCCCACATCTCCCAGACCGAAAAATCGAAGGCGATGGAGTGAAACAGCGTGTGGACGTCATCGGCGCCGAACCCGAACCATTCGGCCGTGGAGCGGAAGAGCCTGGCGACATTGCGGTGGGTTACCAGCACCCCCTTCGGCTTGCCGGTCGAACCCGAGGTGTAAATGACATAGGCGAGATTGTCCGGGCCCAGGGCGGGCACGGGGTTCCGGGAAATCCCCGACCCGGCATCTTCGAAGAACACCAGGCGCGCGGCGGTGGTGCCCAGCGAATCTGCCAGGCTCCGGTGGGTGAGCAGCAGCCGCACCCCCGCATCGTCGATGATGAACCGGCGCCGCAGGTCGGGATATCCCCGGTCGATGGGAACGTAGGCGCCTCCTGCCTTCAGAATGGCCAGGACGCCCGTCACCATCTCGATCGACGGCTCCGCGTATAACCCGACCAGCGTCTCGGGGAGCACGCCCTGTCCAATGAGGTAGTGCGCGAGGCGGTTGGCCCTGAGGTTGAGCTCGCGATAGGTCATCACCGAACCGTCGCAGCTAACCGCGACATGGTCCGGCGTCAGCTCGACCTGGGCCTCGAACCAGGCGGAGAGGGTTTCGACCGGGGCGCTCGGCTCCCTGCCCAGTAGCGGCTCGATGGCGTTTGAGATTCCTTCGACGGTCGGTGCATCGAAGAACATCAGCAGCGTCAGGTCCACCGCCAGTTGCTCGCGAAGCCGGGCCACCAGACGGGTGGCGAGAATCGAATCGCCTCCCCGCGCGAAGAAGTTGCGGCGCACACCGGGCACCGGCGCGTCCATCACCTCGGCCCAGGCGGCCGCGACGATCTCTTCCACTGGTGTGCGCGGCGGCGTGAGGTCCAGGTCGTCGACCGGTACCTCCGCGGTGACCTTGAGGCGATCGGCCAGCCCGAGCCGTTGCGGCTTGCCGGTGGGGCCGGCCGGAATGGCGTCGACCAGGACAATCCGGCGCGGGACCTTGTAGTACGCCAGCCGGCCCGCCACGTACTCGCGCAGCTCTCGCTCCGTTGCCACCGCGCCGGGGCGGAGCACGACCGCCGCCGCGATGTCCTCCCCCAGGAGGGGATGGGCCACGCTGAAGCACAGCGCCTGCGAGACCGCGGGATGCTCCGCCAGCACCTGGTCCACTTCCAGCGGCGAAATCTTTTCTCCGGCCCGGTTGATCTGCTCCTTGAGCCGGCCGGTCAGCGAGAGGTATCCCTCCCCGTCGAGGACGCCTTCGTCTCCGGTACGAAGCCATCCCCCGGAGAAGGCCCGCGCGTTGGCCTCGGGGTTGTTGCGATAACCCGCGGTGACGCCGGGTCCGCGAATGACGATTTCCCCGATCCGGCCGTTTTCCACCATTTCGCCTGCGGCATCCATGATGGCGATCTCGGCTCCGGCCGGGTAGCCCACCGAGCCGCGCCTCCGGGCTCCCGGCGGCAGCGGGTTACTGGCCATCTGGTGAGCCGCCTCGGTCATGCCGTAGGCTTCGATCACC
>JBEPVJ010000119.1:0-6232 GCA_041691095.1 Gemmatimonadales bacterium | reverse complement strand
GCGCGGCGCCAGTTCGGCGACCTCGAGGAAGCGCGCAGCTACTGCAGGAACACCGACCTTCGTCTGAGGAAACGCACCATGCGCACTGAATGGCTGCAGGAGTTCCGGCAGGACTTTGTTTTCGCGCTGCGCGGGCTCCGCAAGGCGCCCGGATTTGCCGTGGTGGCGGCGCTGACCCTGGCGCTGGGCATCGGCGCCAACACCGCGATCTTCAGCGTGGTGCGCGGGGTCCTGCTGCGTCCGCTGGCATTCACCGATCCGGGCCGCCTGGTGATGGTGGCCGGGAGCTATCGGGGCCAGCAATCGACCTCCTCGCCGGCCAACAGCTATGACTGGCGCGACCAGAACCACTCGTTCACCGGCATGTCGGTGATCACGGGGCACTCGGCGGTGCTCACCGGCTCGGGCGAGCCGGAGCAGCTTCGCGGGTTCGACGTGAGCGCCAACTACTTCAGCATCCTGGGCGTCAAGGCCATCGCGGGGCGGGCCGAGTTCACTCCCGAGGAAGCCGCCTGGAAGGGCGCCAAGGCGGTAGTGTTGAGCGAGACCCTCTGGCGCTCCCGCTTCGGCAGCGATCCCAAGCTGATCGGCTCGATGATCACGCTGGACAATGAGCGGATCCAGGTGGTCGGCGTCGTGCCGACGGCATCCTCGTGGCCCTCCAGCGCGGTGATGTGGTTTCCCTTCACCTTCGAGCCGGCGCGGCTGCCGCAGAGTCGTGGGGCGGTCTACCTCAACAACCTGGCCCGTCTCAAACCGGGAGTCACGCTCGAGAGCGCCACGGCCGACATGAAGAACATCGCGGGCAAGCTCGAGGTGGCCTATCCCGACGCCAACAAGGACGTCAGCGCGGTTGTCGTTCCGCTGCGGGAATGGATCACCGGCGGACTGGACACGCCACTCTACGTCCTGCTCGGCGGCGTGGCCTTCGTGTTGCTGATCGCCTGCGCCAACGTGGCCAATCTGCTGCTGGTCCGCGGCGTAGGCCGCGCGAGTGAGCTGGCCATCCGGACCGCGCTGGGTGCAGCGCGAGGTCGGCTGGTGCGCCAGCTGGTTACCGAGAGCCTGGTGCTGGCGATGGTAGGAGGATTGGCGGGACTCGCCCTGGCCGCGGCCGGCACCAGGTTGCTGGTCCAGGCCGCGCCCAAGAGCATTCCCCGCCTCGATCAAATCCACGTCGACGGCCTGGTACTGGGATTCACCCTGGTCATCGCGCTGGTCACCGGCGTTCTGTTCGGCCTGCTGCCGGCGCGTCAAGTGGTCCGTCCCGACCTGGCCAGGACGCTGCGTGAAGGCGGCCGGGACGGCGGACAGCAGGCCGGCGGATCCCGGTCGCGCCGGGTGCTGGTGATCGCGGAAGTGGCGCTTTCGGTCATGCTGCTCGCGGGCGCCGGCCTGCTGATCCGCAGCTTCAACCGGCTCATGGCCGTAGACCCCGGCTTCCGTTCCGACCATTCGATCTCGTTCGCGCTGAGCCTCCCGATCGCCAAGTACGAAAAGCCTGGGCAACAGGTGGCGTTCATGGACGCGGTGATGGGACGCATGCACGACCTGGCGGGCGTGGAAGCGTCCGGTGCGGCGTTCGGCATGCCGCTGACCGCCTTCGGCTTCAGCTTCTCGCTGGAAATCGCGGGCCGGGCCGCGGTCAAACCGGCGGATCAACCGTCCGCGGAGGTGCGCATCGCCACGCCGGACTATTTCAGGACCATGGCTATCCCGATCGTCAAAGGCCGCGGATTCACCGCGGCGGACCGCGCCGGAAGCGTCCCGGTGCTGATCATCTCGGAAGCCGCGGTAAAGAAGCTCTTTGCCGGGACCGAACCGATCGGCCAGCATGTGAAGTTCGGCTGGGGTCGGGACGGCCAGGCGCTGGAAGGTGACATCGTGGGTATCGTGGCGGACGTGAAGCAGGCTTCGCTGGCGGAGCCGCCCCGTCCCCAATTTTGGGTTCCTTATGACCAGTGGCCCATCTCATCGGTCAACGTGGTGCTTCACACGATCCGCGACCCCATGGCGGTCGTCGCGGACGCGCGCCGGGCCATTCATGAACTCGATCCCGACCTGGCGGTCGCGCAGGTCAAGCCGCTGGACGACATCGTCTCCGAATCAGTGGCCCAGCCGCGGTTCTACATGACACTGCTCAGCGTCTTCGCCGTCATCGCCATTCTGCTCTCCACGATCGGCATCTACGGCGTCATCGCCTATCTGGTGGGACAGCGCTCGCGGGAAATCGGCGTGCGGATCGCGCTGGGCGCGTCGCGCGCCAACGTGATGCGGCTGATCGTGCGGGAAGCGGCGATGATGGCGGCCGCAGGAATCGGGATCGGGCTGGTCGGCGCGCTGGCGCTGACCCGGCTGATGGGCGCACTGCTCTTCGATCTCAAGCCTTCGGATCCGGTTACCTACCTCGTGGTCACCGGTGTGCTCGGCGGAGTGGCGCTGCTCGCGGCGTCATTGCCCGCGCTGCGGGCGGCGCGCATCGATCCGGCCCTCGCAATGCGGGGGGAATAGACGCCGGAATCGGCGGTCAAGTTGACGATAGGGTAACCGGCCGGTACGTTCGACCTCAAAGGACATCATACCACTCTCCTTTGAGGGAGTTCCAATGCGTTTCGAATCCGCCATCGCTGCGGGTGTGTTCTGCTTTTGCTCCTCGGCGACCGCGCAGGGCACCCGTCTGCTCCGCCAGCCCACCATCAGCGCGAGCCAGGTCGCCTTCACGTACGCGGGTGACATCTGGATCGCGGGCCGGGACGGAGGTGACGCGCGGCGGCTCACCAGCTTCCCCGGAGTCGAATCGGATCCGCAGCTCTCCCCCGATGGGAAATGGGTCGCTTTTACCGGCTCATACGGCGACAACCAGGACGTCTATGTAGTGGACGCCGCCGGTGGCCAGCCGGTCCGGCTCACCTGGCATCCCCGCTCCGACATCGCCCGCGGCTGGACCCCGGACGGGAAGCGGATCCTGTTCACCTCGACCCGCTACACCGCCCCGATCGACCTGCCCCGGATCTGGAGCATTCCGGTCGGCGGCGGGCTTCCGGAGGCACTGCCCCTGCCCCAGGCGTTTCGTGGCACTCTTTCGCCCGACGGCACCCGCCTGGCCTACGAGCGGGGCCCGCGCTGGGAGGTGGAGTTCCGCAACTACCGCGGCGGCCAGAACGAGCCGCTTCGGATCGCGACGCTCAGCGACGCGTCGATGACCAAGCTGCCGATCGTGAACGCCCAGGAGACCTTTCCGGTCTGGATGGGCGACGCGATCTATTTCCTCTCCGATCGCGACTACGGCAACAACCTGTACGCCTACGACCTGAAGAGCAGCCAGGTCCGCCAGCTGACCCACTACAAGGACTACGACATCAAGTCGCTGTCCGGCGGGGGCGGCGCCCTGGTTTTCGACGTCGGCGGCTTCATCCATGTGTACGCCCCCGAATCGGGCGAGGACCGCCAGCTTGCCATCAACGTCCGGGGCGACCTACCCTGGGCCCAGACCCGTTGGACCGACGTCGCGAAAAACATCAGCTCCGCCGCGCTTTCGCCCACCGGCAAGCGTGCGCTGTTCGAGGCCCGCGGTGAGATCTTCACCGTTCCGGTCGACAAGGGTGACGCGAGAAACCTGACCCGCAGCGCCGGCGCGGCGGACCGGAGCCCGGCCTGGTCGCCGGATGGCATGCGGCTGGCATGGCTTTCCGACGCCAGCGGCGAGTACCAGCTGATGATCGGCACGCAGGAAGGGCTCGAAGCCGCCCGCGCGATAACGCTCCCGGCGGGCGTGCGGTACGGCTATGACCTGGTCTGGTCGCCCAACGGACAGTCGATCGCCTTCGTGGATCAGAAGTGGCGGGTCTGGGTGGTGGACGTGACGTCGGGCGCTGCGGTGGAAGCGGACGCCGACCGCTTCGCGGCCCCCGACCGTACCATTCAGCCGAGCTGGTCACCCGATTCCAAGTGGCTCGCCTACGCCAAGCGGCTCACCACGCACTTCCACACGATCATGGCATACTCCCTGGCCGAGAAGAAGGCGCACCAGGTGACCGACGGCCTCTCCGATGCGGTGAGTCCCGCATGGGACGCCAGCGGCAAGTATCTCTATTTCCTGGCGAGCACCGACCTCTCGCTCGCCTCCGGGTGGCTCGACATGAGCTCCTACGAGCGCCACGTGCGCCGTGGAGCGTACGTCGCGGTGCTCCGCGCCGATCTTCCCTCGCCGTTCCTCCCGGAGAGTGACGAGGAAGTCGCGCCCAAGGACACCACCGCCGCGGCGGCGCCGAAGCCGGACGCCAAGCCCGGCAGGGACGCCAAGCCCGCCACCGATACTACGCCGGTGCGAATCGACTGGCCGGGTCTGAGCCAGCGGATCCTCGCCCTGGACCTGCCGCTGCGCGACTACGGCGCGCTGGTGGCGGGCGGGCCGGGCGTCGTGTTCATCACCGAGAACGCCGAGAACCAGCCCGCCGCCACGCTGCAGAAATATGACCTCAAGAAACGGAAGCCGGAGCTGTTCCTGTCCGGAGTGCAGCAATTCAGCGTGTCCGCGGATGGCAAGAAGCTGCTCTACCGGGCCGGCCCCGCCTGGGCTGTGGTCGCGACCGAGCAGCCCCCCAAGCCCGGCGACGGCAAGCTGAACGTGTCGCTTCCCATGCGGCTCGATCCCCGCGCCGAATGGCGCCAGATCTACAAGGAAGCCTGGCGCATCGAGCGAGACTTCCTCTATGTCGACAATCTCCACGGCGCCGACTGGGACGGCGTGTTCAAGCGCTACGAGCCCTGGGTCGAATCGGTCGGCCACCGCGCCGATCTCACCTACATCCTCGACGTCCTGGGTGGAGAGCTCTCGCTCGCCCATACCTTCACCGGCGGCGGGGACGAGCCGTCGGCCGCCGATTCGGTGAAGATCGGTCAGCTGGGCGCAGATCTGACCGCCGAAGGCACCCGCTACCGCATAACCCGCGTCTATACCGGCGAGAACTGGAACCCCGACCTCCGCGCGCCGCTCAGCGCCCCCGGCGTCAAGGCCGCGGTGGGGAACTACCTCCTGGCCATCAACGGCGTCGAGCTTCGGGTGCCCATGGACCCGTACAGCCTGCTCGAAGGCACCGCCGAGAAGCAGACCGTCCTCCGACTCAACGATCGGCCGACGCTCGAGGGATCCTGGACAGTGACCGTCGTGCCGGTGGCGGATGAGGGCGGGCTTCGAACCCGTGCCTGGGTCGAGGACAATCGCCGCAAGGTGGATTCCCTCTCCGGCGGCAAGCTGGCCTACGTCTGGCTGCCCAACACCTCGGGAGAGGGCTACACCTACTTCAACCGGTACTACTTCTCGCAGCAGGACCGTGAAGGCGCGGTGATCGACGAGCGATTCAACGGCGGCGGCAGCATCGCGGACTATTTCGTACAGATCATGTCACGCAAGCTTCAGGGTTACTTCAACAACCCTATCGGCGACCACACCCCCTTCTACACGCCGCAGGCCGGCATCCTGGGGCCCAAAGTGATGGTCGTCAACGAGCTGGCCGGCTCCGGCGGCGACATGCTTCCGTATCTCTTCCGCCAGATGAACATCGGTCCGATCGTGGGCACCCGGACCTGGGGTGGACTGGTCGGAATCTGGGGCGCGCCGCCCCTGATCGATGGGGGAGGGATCACCGCGCCACGCGGCGGGTTCTACAACCTGAAGGGCGAATGGGACGTCGAGAACGTCGGCGTGACGCCGGATATCGAAGTGGAGCAGACGCCCCGCGAGCTCAACGCCGGCCACGATCCGCAGCTGGAGCGCGCCGTCGCCGAGGCGATGACACTGCTGAAGACCCAGGGCGTCAAGCTGCTGCCCGAGCCGCCTCCCCCGGTCAAGGTGAAGCGTCCACCCCAGGGCCGCTGATGCGCGCACTCTGCCTGGGCCTCGCCCTCTGCGGCGCGACGGCGCCGCTCGCGGCCCAGCGGACGGTCTACGACCGCGTCATCCTGCACGGGCGCGTCATGGATCCGGAGTCGGGCCTGAACGCGCCGAGAAACATCGGAATCCGCGGCGGCACCATCGCTGCGGTCACCTCCGCCGCGATCCGCGGGAAGGACACCGTCGATGCGCAGGGCCTGGTCGTCGCGCCCGGATTCATCGATCTCCACGACCACTGGCAGACGCCGAGCGGCTACCGATTTGCCGCGCTGGACGGGGTCACCACCGCGCTCGAGCTGGAGGGTGGCGCGTGGCCGGTCACCCAATGGTACCTGGACC
>JBEPVJ010000118.1:0-6233 GCA_041691095.1 Gemmatimonadales bacterium | reverse complement strand
ACCAGGGGACGCCCTTCGCCAATGACGTCGAGCTCCGCGAGAAGGGGGTCGTGCGGATCTACGACGTCTTCTTCGACTACAACGTACTGCTCTCCACCGACGCCTTTGTACGGGAGGTTTCGGCCAACCCGGAGTTCCAGAAACCGATGAGCTCCGCCGAATACCACTACCTGCTGGGCGGATACCTCGCCCAGCGCGAAAAGGCGCTGGGACTGTCGCGGCGCTCGCTGCTCACCGTGGCACACGAGCTCGAGGTGCCGATCTACACCAGCAGCCCGGGCGACAGCTCGATCGGCATGAACGTAGCCGAGCAGGCTCTGGCCGGCAGCAAGCTCCGCTTCGACGTGAGCGCGGATGTGAATGAGACGGCGGCGATCGTGCTGGAAGCCAAGCGTAGCGGCGGGAAGAGCGG
Source organism: Gemmatimonadales bacterium (assembly GCA_041691095.1). GTDB lineage: Bacteria > Gemmatimonadota > Gemmatimonadetes > Gemmatimonadales > GWC2-71-9 > JABFSM01. The sequence continues at coordinate 5,821 of JBEPVJ010000118.1, read as the reverse complement.
CGCACTGATCGTGGGCGGCGGCAGCCCCAAGAATTTCCTGCTGCAGACCGAGCCGCAGATCCAGGAAGTTCTCGGCATCGACGAGCGGGGACACGACTTCTTTCTGCAGCTCACCGATGCCCGTCCAGACACCGGCGGACTCTCGGGCGCCACGCCCGGCGAAGCGGTCAGCTGGGGGAAGATCGATCCGGACATGCTGCCCGGCACGGTGGTCTGCTACATGGACAACACCGTGTCGCTTCCGCTGCTCACCGCGTACGCGATGGCCCGCCGACCGCGGCGGCCGCTCAAGCGCCTCTACGCGCGCCGCGGCGCGATGATGGCCCGCCTGATGGAGGAGTACCGGGCGGCACTGGCGTTCCGGGACAAGCGCGCCGGCGAGGCGACCGAGAGCGCCACGTCGTGACGTTCGGCATGACCGAAGAGACGCGGGTCAGCGGAGTCACCCGCGGCTACGCCAAGTATGCGCTCTGGCTGCTCACCGCGATCAACCTGGTCAACTACCTAACCCGTAATGCGATCTTCGCGCTCTTCGATCCGGTCAAGCGCGACCTGAACCTGACCGACGCGCACCTGGGCTGGCTCGGCTCGGCGTACGTGCTGGTCTTCTCGATGGCGTCGATCCCCGCGGGGGTCATCAGCGATCTCGGCTCCCGGCGGGTGGTGATCGCGGCGGGCGTGGCGCTCTGGAGCATCGGCACCTCGCTCTCCGGGCTGGCCCAGGACTTCGGCTGGCTGCTGCTGGCGCGGTCCCTGGTGGGGCTCGGAGGCGCCGCCGCAGCCACCGCATCCGCGGCGATGGTGGCGGACTACTTCCCCGGACGCCGCCGCTCCACCGCCATGAGCATCTTCATGGCGGGCCTCGCGGTGGGCGGCGTATTCGGCATCCTGCTCGCCGGCGCGCTGGAGCACCGCTATGGCTGGCGCGCGGCCTTTCTGACCCTCGGACTCCCGGGCTTCCTGCTCGCCGGGCTCGTGTTGCGAATCCAGGACCCGACCCGTCCGGCCACCCCGGCCCGCGAGGGTGCCGAGGCACTACTCGCCGTGTTTCACGAGCTGGCGGGAGCGGCCCGCCGGATCGTCTCGACCCGCACCCTCGTCGCGGTGTTCGCCGGTGGCGCGCTGATCTCCTTCGGCATGAACGGACTGGTGGGATGGGCCCCGACTTTCATCTCGCGGGAAATGGCGCTCACTCCCGCCAAGGCGGCGGTGATCCTGGGCACCTACGGGCTGTTCTCTGGCATAGCGGGAACCGTGGCAGGCGGGGTGGTGGCGGACTGGCTGAGGACCCGGGTCCGGGGAGCGCGGCTGGTCACGACGGCGCTGGGATTTTTCGTGGGATCCCCTCTGCTGATCTGGCTGCTGTTCATTCGCGACCTGCACTGGTTCATCCCGGTGTTCTGCGCGGCCTTCTTCTTCCTCACCTGGTACAACGGGCCGCTCACCTCGGTAATCTTCGACGTCACGCCGCGCCGGATCGCGACGACCGTTTCGGGGGCGTACCTGATGTTCATCCACCTCGCCGGCGACGCGGTTGCCTTAACGCTGGTGGGATTTCTCTCCGACCGGTTCGGGCTCGAGCACGCCCTCCTCGTGCTGCCGATCGCCGCGTTGATCGGGGCGGCGATCGTGCTGTCCGCCGTCAAGGCGCTCGCCGGAGATACCGCACGCGCCACGGCCTGACGGGAGGCTACTCCTCGCGGCTGCCCTCCACTGCGTATCCGGCGTCCTCAACTGCGGCGATCACCTGCGACGGCTCGATCGCTCCCGGCTCATAGCTCACCTCGGCCCGCCCCATCTGCACTCCACGCACCAGGATCCCGGGCAGGGAGGCGAGCGCCTTGTTGACGGAGTTGAGACAGTGGCCGCAACTCATTCCGGAAATGGTGAGGGTCAAGGTTCGCATGAGAGTGCCCCGGAATGAAGTGAAGGAGTCGGAATGAGTAGATAGGCCCGAGGGGTATATCAAGCCCCGATCGGAAGCCCCCGCCCGGAACCGCGCCTTTCGCCCAGACCCAAGCGCCGCGCCCCGGGCCGGAGGGGCAGAAGAAAGTCGCCAATGATTTGCCAAACAAGGAGTTAGGCGATAGTCTCTCCCCGGCATGTGTCCTGCTCTTTCCACCGTTATGTCGGAGCCCCAGACGGCGACGCTGGATCCGCTCGTTCCCCTCCTTCCCCTGGAAGGGAGCGCGCCCGACCCGGTCGCGCTTGCGACATGGTACCTGGCGCTCGCGGCGACCACGGCGATCGAAGTCCCCCACGACCTCTTTGCCCTCTGGCTGTTCCCCGATTCCGGTGGCGTCGTGCTGCTCGGTCCAGAGGCCCTCGCCCAGGACGCGGTGCGGGTTCCGGTGCCCGACCCCTACCTCCTTCAGGACCAGCTTTTTCAGCTCGAGCAGGTGTTGCGGAGGGCCAAATACGGCTCGGCCATCGCGGTGCCGGTAAAGCTGGTGGGCCGGGACGTCGCGGTGATGGTGCTGGGCAGTTTTTCCCGGGGCGCCTACGGGCCGGTCCAGGCCCTGGCCCTCAAGCGGCTGGCCCGCTCCCTCACCGCGTCGATGGCAGGCCTGGCCGAGGTGATGGCCTCGGCAGCGCCGCACGCGGCGCTGGAGCCGGCGATGACCCGCGAGGCGCTGCCCGGTCACATCGCGCGGGTCGCGGCCGAAGCCGCCACCGGCCCCGATCTGGTACGGCGGGTTAGCGGCGTGATTTACCCGCTGCTCCCCCACGACCGGCTCGAGATTCTGGCCAGCGGCACCAAGCCGGGCACCCTGGTTCCCCTCTCCGGCAATTCCCCGCGCACCAGTCCCCGGCTGGGCGGCACCTTCGAGCCGTTTCGGGAAATCGTCTCCCGGTTCGGCGCCGCCGCTACCATCTCGCTGGATGATCTCACCGAACACGCGGCTGAGGAGTGGTCCATCGGCGGCGGCGTCGCGACGCCCCAGCCGGCGCGCGGCGTGTTAGGCGCTCGGCTCCAGGTGGGCGGCCAGACCGTGGGTTACCTGCTGATCGCGAGCGTAGCGGCGCAGGCCTATCGTCCCGACGATGAAGACATTCTGGGCGAGGCGGGTTTGCTGGTGGCCACCCGGGTCGCCGGCTTTCGCCTGGCGGCGGAAGTCGGGGCGCTCAAGGCGGAACTCGTCTCGGCCGACATCCCCGCGCTGCCGCTGATTCGCGCCGCGGAAGCGCTCGCGGTGACCGGCCAGCTGCAGGAGGGGCTCCGCCGATTTTCCGAAGGGCTCGGTGCACTCCTGCCGCACGATCGGATGGCGCTGCACCTGCGCTGGGGCGAGGATGACGTCATCGAGCTCAATCCCGCTTCACCTCGTCCATTTGCCGATATTCCGGCCGTCGAGGTCGAGGCCTTCGTAGGAGCCCCGGTGCTTCGCGGAGAGCAGGAGTGGCTGCTTCGGGCTGTGGAAGGCGGGAAGGAGCTGATCGTGCCCCTGACGGTGGCAGGCCGTGCGGTTGGCACGCTGGGGGTGCGGGCGCCCGCTTTCTCATCGACGGCGGAGGCGGCGGCGATCGCGCTCCAGTTCGCCAACATCCTGGCGCCCCACCTTGAGCTGCTGCGGCGCGGGGCATCCGCGGGAATGAGCCCTGGGAGCCGAACTTCCAAGGCGCCCGCGGCGGTGGAACGGTAAAGTATTTTTCGGTCTGAGGACGCGCCAGGTCTATCAGACCAGCAAGTGTATCGTGCAGGCCCGCCCCGCCTTCGAAGGCGCGGGCGTGAAGCTCTGCCAAGCAAAGGCGAACGCCGCCGGGGATCTCTCCTCGGCGGCGTCAGCGATGTTTTCACGGTGACCTAGGGGCGTGCGGTGATTCCCGGCGCAGGCGCGAACGACGGGGGAGACAAGTTGAAGTAGTTGGGAGTCTGATCGACCTTGAACGCATAGGTTCCGATTTGTCCCGTGAGCACCGAGGTCAGCTCGACGGTGTACGCCGCGGTGACCGCGCCGGGGTTGGTGAAGACGAGCGTCGCCCCCGTCGTGGTGGTTCCGTCCACCGTCATGAGTGTTGATGGAGCGCCAGACTGGATGAATCCAGTCATGAGCCGGATCCGGGGAGCAAAGGTGCCCGGGGTGGGAGTCATCGACACGGTGACGGTCTGTCCGCCACCAATAGCCAGATAGATCCGATTGGAGTTGGTTCCTGGAGTGATGCCGGGGCAGTCCGTCGCCGCCAGCGTAAGGGTCGTGTTCACACCACTCAAGGCCGTGCGATCGCCGCACCCGACGATGTTGGGGGAGACCGAATGCGGCGTCAGGCTATAGGTCTGAACTCCGGTGAACTGGAACATGTCCACGTCGATCGGAAGCGGCGGCAGCAGGAAGACGCCCGAGGTCCCACCGGTCGCCGAAGCCGGGTCGAATCGGACGAGCGGGGTCTGCAGTTCCTTCAGCACCAATGCGACATTGCTGGTCGACGTGATGGTGAAGTTGACCGCCTGCTGCGAGGTGGAGTTGAACAAGTACCGATGCAGGGGGCCGAACGGCACGCTGCAATCGGTGCCCGGCGCGAAGGTCCTGGGACCGGCGGTGACGCCAAGTGTCAACGTCGTCTGGGCGCAGGAGGGCCCGTAGGCGGCGCCCTGCATGCGAACGTTGGTGAACGCCGTCACACCATGAGTGACCATGTACCAGTTCCCCGGCACAATGGCGGCTCCTGTGAATACGCAGCGCTGCGTCGGGCCGGACGGGTTGAGCGCGCAGGTGGCATGATCCACCAGCGTCGGAAAGTTCCCTAGGCGGACGTAGAAGGTCACGTCACCGGGACCGCCGTAGGTGTCGAAGATGAGCTCGGTCGTCCCGACCGGCACCAGGAACCGCAGATAGGCCTCGCTTCCGGCCGCTCCTCCGAACCCGCCACCTTCGCCCAAGCCGTTCGGTGCCAGGTTGACCGTGAGATTGGTGACGTTGAGCGTCCCGCTCGTCACCGAGGCATAGCCCGGCGCGGTAAAGAGCAGAGTGTGGTCCCCGTTCCCGAGGATGTTGAGATCATGGAACTGAGCTCGCCCGTTCGCGTCGGTCAGCACCACGATGGCCGTGGGATTGAATGCCGCTGGGGCGGGGGTAGGCGCGCTGAAGGGGCCTACAGCTAGCTGCCCGGTGCCGCTAGCGAGGGCGACGGTCACCGGTACGCCGGCCGTGTGCACATCGTTGCCGAGTCCGTCAGCCAGCTGGATCATCGGCTGCTGGAAGAACATGATGTTGCTCCGCAGCGCTGGGGAGGGCGCCGTGGCGATCACCAGCTTGGGCGGGGGAACCACGGTGATGTTTCCCGAGGTGGCGGTCCGCGCCTGGCCGCCCAGCGTCGCCGCAAAACCGAGAGTGACGGTCGCCTGGCCGGGGCTGCTGGTCACGCCGAGATCGGTGAAGGTCGCTACTCCGTTGGCATCGGTCGTGGCGGTGGCAGTGCCCGACACCGCGCCAGGCCCGGTGGATACGGATGCCGTCACCACGATGCCTGCCTGGCTCACACTATTCCCTGCCGCGTCCTGCACCTGGACCGCGGGCTGCTGCCCGAGCGCCACTCCGCCCACCGCGTTAGGTGACGGCTGGGTCTTGACCGTGAGCTGGGCCGGTGCGCCGGCGCCGAGCACGATCGCGTCCGAGGTGACAGTCGCCGACGTGCCGTTGAGGGTTGCACTGAAGGAAAGGGTCCGGTTCCCGACCGCCCCGCTCACGGCGAGGTCGGTAAAGACCGCGACGCCGGTCGCATTGGTGTTCACAGTCAGCGTGCCGGCCAGAGTACCGCCTCCGCTGGCGATCGCGGCCGTCACCGGTACTCCTGGCTGCGAGACGTTGTTGCCGCCCGCATC
>JBEPVJ010000117.1:0-6247 GCA_041691095.1 Gemmatimonadales bacterium | reverse complement strand
GGAGGCCGTCTCGTGGGCTCGTAGTTGTGTATATGAGACAGGCTTCCGATAGTAGAACTCGCCGAACTCGGGGCCGGACAGATACTCCTGCGCCAGCACGTCGCCCCGGGCGCCCTGGAAGTAGCGGGTTAACTGTTCGGCGCTCCTCACCAGCGCGACGCCGTCACCCCGCTCCCCCACATCGGGCTTGAGCACCACCGGCCAGCCGAGGCCATGCAGGGCGATGAACCTCACGGCGACGGCTACTCTCTCTTCGGGGAGCAGCGTCGATGGGATCAGGGTCGTCGCCGGCAACACGCCGGGCGTGGTCGACAGGGCGAGCAGGATGTCGTGCTTCGATTCTCCGACCACGCCCCCCGCCGGAATGCCGGGGTTCGCCGCGGTGAAGAGCAGCAGGCTGCGGTGCCGGATGCCGAGCCAGATCACGTAGAGCAGGATCGGAGGATAGAACGCCCACATGGGCCAGAATTCCCAGCGGGTTAACCGGCGCCACCGGGACAGCAGCAGCCGTCTCCCCCGCCAGGAGCCGAGCGGCACCACCACCTTCACCAGGATCAGCAGCGCGACGCCGGCCAGGACGACCAGCGGGAACGACCAGCGCCGGTAGGTGGCGAACAGCATCGGCACGGCATCACCGTAGAGCATCGCCACCCCGACCAGGAGCGGGGTCCAGAGCGCTGCGGCCAGGAGGAAGAATCCGAGGAACGGCAGGAACCTGGTGTGCAGCACTCCCGCCGCCACGTAGGTCGGGAGCCGGGTGCCGGGAATGAACCGGCTGGTGATCACCAGTGCGGGGCCCTGCTTTTCGAACCAGGCCGAGGTCCGTACCAGGTCGTCGTCGGTCAGCAGCCAGCGCAGCGGGCGGCGCCTCATGGCGGGGCGGCCCAGGTAGCGGCCGACGGCGTAGAGCAGCAGGTCTCCCAGAACGATTCCCACCAGGCAGGCGAGTGTCCCCGGGAGGAACCCGATCGTCCCGCGGCTGACCAGAAGGCCGGTCGCGATGCAGGTGAGATCCTCGCTCACCAGGGTGGCCGCGGCGATGAGCAGCAGGAGCACCACGAACCCAATGCCATTGGCCGGTGGAGCGCTGCGCGGATCGAACGGCTGCTCCGCAGCGCGCAGGCGCTCCGGGAGCGCCGTAACCCGGGTTGGTGCGGTCCCCGCCTCGGCCCGGGCAATGAACTCACCGATGGGGACGGCCAGCTCGCGCGCCCGCTGAAACGCCATGAAGTGGGTACCGGGAATCATCAGCAGCCGACTCTGCGGCACCAGCCGGGCGTGCTCGGCCCCGATGGAAGGGGGGACGAGGTCGTCGTTCTCTCCCTGGATGATGAGCATCGGCGCGGTGAACCGGCTCAGGATGCCGCGGAGGGGACGCTGGTCGGAGTCGTAGAAGTTGCGGGCGTACTCGATCGAGAGCATCGGATCGTCCCAGGCGCCGAAGTGGGGGATCCCGTTGTAGATCAGCCAGAGCCCGGCGAGCTGGATGCCGTGAATGGCGTGATTGAGGTAGTAGTCGCCCAGGAGCTCGTACTCCTGAGCCCCGATGGCCGACAGCATGGTGACCGAGGCCACTCGGTCGGGGGCGATGTCCGTCAGGTTGAGGGCCACCCCTCCGCCCATGCTGAATCCGATCAGGTGCGCCCGGTGGATGCCAAGGGAGTCCAGCAGCTGCGTCACGTATCGGGCATGGGCCCGGATCGAGTAGTCGGGGACGGCGTGGGTGGAGCCCCCGAACCCCGGCAAGTCCGGCGCGATCACCCGGTATCGATCCGACAGGGCGAAGGCCAGCCGAGCCACCTCGCCGTGGTCGCCCGGACTACCGTGCAGCAGCACAACGACTGGTGGGGAGGGCAGGGTGGAGAGGGTGGAATCGAGATACGCCAACCGAACCGGCCGGCCAGTTTCGCGGTCGCCGTTGATGGCTCGGACGATCTGGGACTTCTCACCGGGCTCGAGCGGTTGGTCGGCTCGATTCAGGGAGCGATAGAGGTCGGAAGCGAGTACCGTTCCGAGGTAGGCCAGCAACAGGGCGGCCGGCGCTCGCCTCACAGGCTGCGGAGCAGGCCGCCCGATGTTTCTCCGGGCGGACCGTCCACGTAAAATATCGAGGTGAGTTTATCAGTTACGGTGATTAGTGAAAGGCTAACCGTCATGGCCTCTTTACGATGCATGCATATGGAAAGTGGGCCCTTGTCGGGCTCATGACTGCGATGCAGCCGCTCCAGCACCGCCGCGGTTAAGCCGCCAGGCTGCTCCGATGCGAGTCGAAAAAGGCCGCCCCGTAGCCGTTCGGCCTCTTCCTGATTGGATCCCGAGCTCGCCCGCACCAGGCCGGGATCGCCGACTTCCGATCGGGTCAGATCCGCTCCATCCCAATCGAAAAGCTGGGGGATCCCACCCCTCCCCAGCGCGGCCAGGGTGAATGGCCGAAAACTCGAGAGGGGGCAGCGCTCCAGCTCCTGTCCTACTTCTATCGGATCGGCGGCCCCGGCCATTTCCCGGATCAGGAGCCCCCGGCTGGTGAAGGTTCCGTCGGAGCTCACCGGGCTCTCGTTGTAACGATTGAGCAGCGCCAGGCTCAAACCCACCCCGCTGACGGAGACCCAGGTTCCGCCTCCATCTGGATCCACCGGCATGAGGACCGGGACGTCCTGGACCAGGAACCGATCCGGGGGAAGCCCGCGGGCACGGGCAGGCCGCTCGTCCCGATTCATGGCGAGGGCGTACCCCCCTGGAAGGGGGGTCCAGCTCAGCGTGCACACCTAGCGCAGGACTAGGCGCTGGTGGACCACGGTAGAAGGCGCCATGCCGAAATCGGGGTCGAGGACCACGGAGCCCTCCAGCAGAAGCTTGATGAGGGCAAAGTGATGGACGGTGTGGCTGCAGAGGAACTGCAGCTCGCGTCCCACCGAGGAAGCGTGCCAGTTAGGTGCGCCTGGACCAGCTCCCGTGTCCATCTGAATCTGGAGCGCGTGATCCGGGGCGCCGGAGAGCGCGGTGAGTCCAGTGGCACACAGTCGAGTGGCCGCCAGCGCCGCATCCCGGGAAGACTCCAGGGTACTGCTCCGCGCTCGGGCATCGTAGTCGACCCTGCCGCTGGAAATTCCTCCCAGAAACGACTGGTAATGCTCGATCACGTGACGAAACTGCGCCCCGACCGGCGCCCAGGTCCGGATTGGCTCGGCGTATACCCGGTCGGAGAGACCCTCGAGCAGGGCGATCCCCCGGTGCAGCAGAGCAAGGTTGCCATCGAGCGACAGTTGGGCGCTCATGTCATGAGCCTTTCGGTGGTGACCATAGGTATGAAGCGAGCCGTGATGGCCTGCTCGACCCGCGCGGCCAGCTCTCCGCGAGTCGGGGCCACAATCGGCGCATCGCCGAAATCGAGCAACGCCTCCACTATCGAGAGCCGGCAGAAATCCCAGGCGTGGCGCATGAAAGGCATATCGCCCCACCAGCCGACCGCGAGATGCACCGGGACACCGGGTACGGTCCGGTAGCTCAATGCCACATAGTGCACCGGGTATTGCTCACGGGCGGCCCAATCGAACAGGGCGGGGCGCATAGGCAACAACGCATTCCCGGCCGAAGTGGTTCCCTCGGCAAAGAGGATCACCCCGTCGCCCCTGGCGATGGATTCATCGATCACATCGAGCACCCGGACGGCATCCCGTCGGACTTCGCGGTTGACCCAGATGGTGCTGAAGAGGTTGGCGAGCGGCCCGAGCACCGGCCAGTGGCGCATGTCCCGCTTCGCAATGAAAACCCCGTCCACCCGGGTGTACAGCAGGAGGATGTCCATATAAGTCAGGTGATTCGCTACCAGGAAAAACGGCGCCTGAGGCGGCGTGCCGGTCATGCGGACCCGGACGCCCATGATGTTGCAGAGGGCCCTGGCCCAGGTGCGCACGACGCGATGCCGCCATCTCACCCGTGCGCGCGGAACGAGCAGGGTCCCGACGCTTCCAAGCGCCCAGAGCAGACAGAGCAGGCCGGTCCAGATTCCTGCCGCGGTGAATTTGAGCGTTGCCCGCACACGGCCCCCTCGAAGCTTCGGGCGCACTGGGGGCGCGATCACTGCGTCGAGAGGGCCCGGCGGCTTCTGAATGCTCCGGGTCACGAGAACATGCTCCGGTGCACCAGGGTGGGCAGCTCAGCCGAGTCCAGCAGGACCAGCCAGTCGATCGTCTTGAATTCTCGATCGATCGCGGGAGGGCCGAGCGCCTTCGCGCCGATCTTGAGATACGCTGCGAACAGCGCCGGGATGTGCGGCGCTGGGTAGCTGAGGATCCCGTGTGGTCCGGGCCCGGTGCAGCGGTGCCCCTCGCGAGGATCGACGCGATATTGCGGGTGGACCCTTCCCGCCTGTACCAGATGGTCGTGGGTGCGCGCGCCGAGAGATTCGTCCTGGGTGGTGAGCGAGCAGCATCCGAAGAGCATCGTCTTGCGGCTCCAGGTCAGGTAGGATGCCAGCCCACGCCAAAGCAGGTGCAGGACGCGACCATTCCGGTGGGGCCGCGCGACGCAGGCCCGGCCGATTTCCACTGCGGACGCCAGGACCGACTCGGGAAGCGATTCGACCCCGAACAGCGCCGCAGAATAATACCCATAACCCGCCGCCATTTCGGCGGTCTGCATCCGGTAGGTCCCGACGACCTCGCCGGTGGTGCGCTCGGCGATCAGCAGGTGGTGAAACCTCCGGTCGAACTCGTCCTCGTCCCGCCCACTGATCGCCGATTCTTCGAGGCCTTCATGGAGCTCGAGGTTGAACACCCGAAAGCGCAGCCGGAGGATCTGATCGAGCTCCTCATCCGTGTGGGCGAAGCGCACCTCGTAGCGACCCGAGCTCGCCCGGTGGGGCGGCGGGTGACGCGGCGCGGATGGAGCGGTCAGGAACGCGCGGGTCGTCACTGCGAGAGCAACCGCACGGCGGACGGCTCCGCCCGGATGAAGAGGAGGTCTCCCTCTCTCAGGACCATTCCGGTGACCGACACCGGACGGCCCACGAGGGGAAGAATACTCCGGGACATGGGTGCTCCTCCGGCATCAGTCAGCAGCAGGTGACGCTCGGTGCCGGCCGAATCCCTGACCACCAGCATCGGGGGCAGGCCGCCGGAAACGCAGCGCACGGCACAGTCGAGATGGGTCTTGCCTTCTCCGGGATTCATCACGCCGAGCCAGCACTTGCCGTCCACGATCTCACCGGTCAGCGTGAAGCGCCCGATCTCGAGCTGCGCCAGGGGTGCCCGGATGGACGAATCCGATCCCGAGGCCTGAATGCTCACCACCTCGAGCATCGAAGAGTTTCCTCGATGGATCAGGGTTCCCAGCACCTCCACCGCCCGCCCGTCGTAAGCAGCCGCCGCGAGGGTCGCGCCATGCTTGCCGCTCCCGGCCAGGAGATAGCGGGCGGTGCGCCCGTTTTCCATGACCTCGAGTGTCGGATAGGGATGCGCGGTCAGGCGGCCGTGCACCGGCAGTGGATGGCCGTAGTCGAAGCTCGCCTGGACAAATTGCGGCTGCGTCAGCGCCGAGAGCAGCACTGTTCCCGCCGACACGAGCCCGATGCCCGCCACGGCGAGCCTGGTGTGGCGGGCCAGAGGTGGGTCCGTCCTGGGGGCGTATCCGACGTAGAATGGGGTCGGATCTTCGAGGGCGGGAGTGGCGGCGTGATCCGGTATCGGCATGACCAGGGTGCCCGGCGGATTGGGCCGTGGGTCCACCAGGACCTGGCCGTTTTCGACTGCGATATTGTAGGTGGGTACCTTGTCGTCGAACGGAGGCGGCGATGCACCGGTGTCGGGCCGGTATTGGTAGCCATGCCAGGGACAGGTAATGCATCCGTCGATGATCTTGCCCTCGCCCAGCGGTCCATTCTGGTGGCGGCAGACGTTCGAGACGCAGCTGAGCCTCCCGTCATAGCGGAACACCGCTACTCTCTCGCGGCCCACCATCGCCACTTTCGCCCGATTCTCGGCGATCTCGTCGACCCGGCAGACCGACACCCACTCGGCTCGAGGCGTGGGCTCACGATCCAGCCGCCGCTCCCGTGCCGCCGCCGCCAGATGCAGGCCGATCACGAGTGCCGCCCCGGCCCCCAGCATCGCGGCGCCCAGCAGCCCGCGTTCCGCCTGCATAAGGCCGAGCGCGACGTGCCCGATGACCAAGGCATAGGCGACATACACCAGCATGTGGAGCGTCTTCCACACTCGCGGAGTCAGGACCGAAAGCCAGAAGTCGTGAC
>JBEPVJ010000116.1:0-6408 GCA_041691095.1 Gemmatimonadales bacterium | reverse complement strand
GGATGGTACCGAACCCGGACTGCGCCGCGGCGCTGACCGCGGCGCGGAAAGCGGCCTGCGGCACCGCCAACTTGTCTCCGGAAAAATGCCGGGTGGCGAAGGTGATGGACGAGTCGGTGCGGGCCAGCAGCGGGATTCCCTCGAGGGTTCCGCTCGCCGGGTCGAAGAAGAACGGCGCCACCACAAAGTCGGAAGGAACCCGCATCGGAACGGTGACCGACATCAGGCTGTCGGCGTAGCCCTGCCCGTTCCCGATCGAGAGCACCGGCCCGACCTGGCTGAAGTCGGCAGGGAGGGGAACGGTGATGCTCGAATCGGCGACGACACTCCAGGTGGACGCGGTGTGGTAGGCGTCCGCTGGAATCACCAGCTGGAAGCCACTCAGCGGATCGCCCTGCCGCAGGTACCGCAGCGTGGCGCCGGCGGGGTCCACCGATCTCGAGGCGATCAGCGTTCGGGTCAGTCCGAACTTTCCTTGGGCGTGGAACTTCACCGCCGTGAGGGTGCCCGCGGTGGCGACGACTACGTTGGCTCCTTCGGCCGGTCCGAGGCTCCATTCCCCCGCGGCGGCTACGCCGTTCGCGCCGGTCACCGCACTCGCGATGGAAAGGCTCCCGCCTCCGGAGTCCACCCGGAAGCTCACCGTCACCCCGGGCACCGGAGTGCCCGAGGCGCCTCGAACCACGACCGCCGGCCGGAGGGCGACCGCCGCTCCCGGCTCGGCCTCCTGATTGTCGCCCGCTTCGATGGCTACCGTCGTCGGAATCACTGCGGCAGGCGGCGGGGAAGGTGGCACCGGATCGGTTCCGCCTCCCCCACAACCTGCCGCCACTCCTGCCAGAACCAGGACCGAAAGAGCTCGCCCCATACTTCCTCGTTGTGGTGTTCGGGAAGTAGGGCGCTAACTCTCCCGGAATTGGCTCATCCCGGGAGCCCGGCTCAGAACGTACGCGCGTGCGCCAGGTACGCCGCCTCGAGATCCGCCGTGGTCTTGCCGGTCTGGGTCAGGATGTACTGAAAGATTGCGTCGTTGGTCATGCCGGCGCCTGGATTGGCGCGAATGAGGGCAAAGAGTCCCGGTAGCAGGTTGGGAAAGTTGGTGGACAGGTAGCTCATCAGCATCGCGTTCTGGGCAATGCGCACGGCGACCGGGGTCCGCAGCGCAATGTTGGCGTAGAAGTCGGCGCTCGGCAGCACCACCATCGATGCGAGCGGTTCGAGAATGTGCTGAGTGTCGCCGGTCTTGAAGTCGTTTTTGGCGGCCTGGCTCAGGCCGCCGACCACCTGTCCTCCGGTTGCCTGGCCGCCGGACATCCACGCCGAATACCCTTCCATGAACCAGGGAAACTGGAGCGACGCGGTGTTGCTCGCCTTGATGAATTGCTGGGTTAGGAACCGCGCGATCAGGTTGTAGTCGCCCGGAACGGTTTCCGAGACGAAGAAGTGCTGGGCGTGCGGCGTCGTGCACGCGGTCCAGGCCGTCTGATTCACCAGGTCGAGCCCGCCGCAGAACGGGAGGAACTCGATCCAGATCTGATGCCAGGTGGTGAAGTACATGTCGGTAACGTCGCTGCCGCTGCTCGGCAGCAGCGCGGTCAGGTAGGTCCAAATCTGGCCCATCACGGTGGCCCGGAGGTCGGCGCCGGCCTGGTCCACGTCGGTGCGCGAGGTTCTCGTTCCGGACGTCCCGGTGAATTCGAACAGCGGAAAGAGGTCGCTCAGCACCTGGACATTCCAGACCGTGCGCGCCATCACCGTCACATTCAGCGCACCGGAGGCCAGCCTGATCCGCGCGACACCGGTGGAGACCGGGGTGAGATTTCCCGTCTGATCCACCAGGTCGATGCCGGGCGAGAGCGTCGTCCACACCTTCGGCGCGCCGGCGAATTCATGCCCTCGCGCATCGGTGACTTTGCCGCGCAGCTGGAACGGTCCCTTGATCACCGTATCGCCCGGCAGGAGCTCGATGGCGGTCGCGACCTGCTGAACGGTGATGAGGCTCGACTGCTCGTGGGTGCCCACCGTGGCCTTGATCGTGGTGGTGCCGTTGCCCACGACGGTCAGCAGGTTGCCCGACACCGTCGCCACCGCGGGGTTGGAGCTGGTCCAGACCGGCGTTTGGGCACTCGGGCTCCCATCGGTAAGCCGCACATCGGCGGTCAGCACCCGGCTGTCGCCGATGGAAGCGAAGGTCGTCGGCCCGGCGGCGATGCTCACCGACTGGACCGTCGCCACCGTCACCAGGAGGGTGCCTTTGACTGACTCCACCTCCGCGGTGATCGTCGCCTGGCCCACGCTGTGGGCGGTCACTACCCCGGCGGCCACGCTCGCTACCGCGTCGTTGGAGCTGGACCAGGTGGCCGCCTTGGAGGCGATGCTCCCGTTGGCCAGTCGAACCGTCGCGGTGAGGGTGCGGGTCTCGCCGATGGTCTCCAGCGTGGCCGCGCCGCTGCCGAAGGACAGCGTCACCGACTGCACCGGCGACGAGGGTTCGGTCGACGACTTCCCCCCGCATCCGACGAGCAGAGCCAGGAGGGTGACCGCCGGAAAGGTGAGTCTGGAACGCATACGGACCTCCGCATAGGGGATGAGCATCATGCTGCTCATACAAGAGGCGTAAATGGCCCGGCAAATGGATCAAACCAATCGGCTTTGAGGCTCCCATCGGCTTATTATTGGGCAATGGCCGACAAATCCGATACGCTGAGCGCCGACCTCCGCCGCCTGGAGGAAATCGTTCGCTCCCTCGAGTCCGACGACACCGATCTGGACAAGGCGCTGGCCCTGTTCGAAGAGGGCGTCACCCGGCTGCGGGCGGCGCGTGACCGGTTGGGTGAAGCGGAGGCGCGAGTCCAGAAGGTCCTCGAAGACGCCGCGGGGCATCTCACCATCACGGACTTCACGGAATGAGAGAGGTCCAGCGCGCCCCCTTAGGCACGCTGGACCTCGGCACTTCATGACCGATCGGCGCGGAGTTGCGTCGGTCAGCTGTTGCTGCTTGTGCTACCGGCTACCGGCAATCCGCGCCTTCGTATGGTCATCGGACACTGGATCACCTCCTCGGTTTCAGGGTGAGCGTCACAAGGGGTACCCGAAAAACATAATATGGCCGGCAAGGCCTGTCTCCTGGAGTCTCGTGAGTCCAACCTGCTGAACGCCGACGCCCTGCTCGCGGAGGCGCGGACCCTGACCGATGCGCGCCTCGCGGCCCGCGCCGACCGCCTGCGCCGCGACCCCGGCGGTACCGACGGCGAGGCGCTGGCCTACGCGCTGGGCACCTCCGGGAAGCGGGTACGTCCCGCGCTGGTGCTGGCCAGTTATCGGGCGGCGGGCGGCACCGAGCCCGGCATCGCGGGGATAGCAGCGGCAGTGGAGATCGTGCATACCTACTCGCTAGTCCACGACGATCTCCCCTGTATGGACGACGACGCGCAGCGCCGAGGTCGTCCCACCACCCACGTCGCCTTCGACCTCGCCACCGCCACCCGGGCCGGCTTCGTACTGGTGCCGGTCGCCGTGGAGGAATTGGTGGATGCCGCCGCCGATCTGCAGCTCTCCTCGGCACAGCTCGGCCGGATGGGGGAGATTCTCCTCGAGGCGAGCGGCATCCGTGGGATGGTGGGTGGCCAGTGGCTCGATCTCGAGGCCGAAGGCCGCTCTTCGAGCCTCGCCGACCTGGTGGAAATCCACAGCCGGAAGACCGGTGCGCTGATTACCGCGGCCTGCGCTCTGGGCGGACTGGCCGCCGGTGCCACCGAGGACACCGTCGCCTCCCTGACCGAATACGGACGGGCGATCGGGCTGGCGTTCCAGATCGCCGATGATCTCCTGGATGCGACCGGCACCTCGGAAGAGCTCGGGAAGACCGCCGGGCGGGACGCGACGCTTTCCAAGGCTACCTATGTCAGCGTCCTGGGCCTGGCCGCAGCCCGGGAGGAGGCGCTCCGCCAGGCCGATCTGGCCTCCGCCGCGCTCGTGGGGCTTGGACCGGCGGGAGCCGCCCTCCGGACCCTCGCTGGTTATATTGTGCAACGTCGTTCGTGAGCCCATTCGACCGGGAATTCATGTCCCTCCTCGCCGGGATCAAGAGCCCCCAAGACCTCAAGCGCCTGCGCCGCGAGCAGTTGCCCCTGCTGGCCCAGGAAATTCGCGATCGGCTGATTGAAGCCTGCTCGGTCACCGGCGGGCACATCGGCGCGAGCCTCGGTGTGGTCGAGCTGACCATTGCGCTGCTTTACGAATTTGATTCGCCTCGGGACAAGGTGGTCTGGGACGTGGGCCATCAGGCCTACGCCTGGAAGCTCCTCACCGGTCGCAACGACGTCTTCGACACCCTTCGTCAGACCTCGGGCATCTCCGGATTCCTCCGCCGGAGTGAGAGCCCTCACGATCACTTCGGGGCGGGGCACGCCGGCACCGCCATGTCCGCCGCGCTGGGCATGGCCACCGCGCGCGACCTGACCGGTCAGGACTTCAAGGTGGTGGCAGTGGTGGGAGACGGCGCGCTCACTTGCGGCCTCTCCTACGAAGGCATGAACAACGCCGGCCATTCCGCCCGGGACATCCTGCTGGTGGTGAACGACAATGGGATGTCGATTTCTCCCAACGTCGGCGCGATCAGCAAGACGCTGGGCCGCGTGGTCGCCAGCCCCTTCACCAACAAGGTGCGGGACATCGTCAAGCACCTCACCCTCAAGGCCGGCGGGGTCTTCGGCGACGGTGTGGTGGAGTTTGCCAAGAACGTCGAGGAGAGCGCCAAGAATCTCTTCTCCCAGGGAATGTTCTTCGAGGAGCTCGGCTTCAGATACTTCGGCCCGATCGATGGTCACGATGTCCAGAAGCTCTGCGAGACGATGCACTTCGTCCGCGGACTGACCGGCCCCCGCGTGGTCCACGTCCTCACCGAAAAGGGCAAGGGCTTTGCGCTGGCGGAAGCGAACAAGGAAAAGTGGCATGGCCTCGCGGCCTACGATCCGATCACCGGTGAGGCCCGCAAGAAAGCCAGCGGCCCACCGACCTGGACCCAGGTCTTCGGCGACGCCATCACCGCCCTGGCCGAGGAGCACCTCGACTTCGCGGTGATCACCGCCGCGATGCCGTCGGGCACCGGCACCAACATCTTCCAGCAGAAATTTCCCGAGCGCTTCTTCGATGTCGGGATCGCGGAGGGCCACGCGGTCACCTTCGCCGGCGGTCTGGCCACCGAGGGCGTCCGGCCGATCTGCGCGATCTACAGCACCTTCCTGCAGCGTGCCTACGACAACATCATCCACGATGTGGCGGTGCAGCAGCTTCCGGTGATGTTCTGCATGGACCGCGCGGGTTTGGTTGGGGAAGACGGCCAGACCCACATGGGTCTCTACGACATCGCGTACATGCTCGCGGTGCCCGGTATGGTCGTCACCGCGCCCAAAGATGCGGACGAGCTGATCGGCTTGCTCCGCGCCGGCCTGGCGCACAACGGCCCGTTCTGCACCCGATATCCGCGAGACAAGGCTCCTGTGGAGCCACGTCCGGTGTCGCAGGTGCCCGCGGTGCCGTTCGGAACCTGGGAATCGCTCCGGTCCGGGAAAGAAGTCGCCATCCTCGCGGTCGGCACCATGGTGTCTTCGGCGCTCGATGCCGCCGACCGCCTGGCGCCCGAGGGGATCGACGCGGCGGTAATCAACTGCCGCTTCATGAAGCCCTACGACGACATCATGCTCGAGTCGATCACCAGTGACTGCAAGCTGGTGGTGGTCGTCGAAGAGGGCACCATCGTCAATGGCTTTGGCGCAATGATGGCCCGGGTGCTGCAGGCGTCGCACCCCGAGGTCCGGGTGGTCTGTCTCGGCGTGCCCGACCGGCTGATGGAACAGGCGCCTCGCGCCGACCAGCTCGAGCGCATGGGCCTGACCGGCGCGGGAATCGCGGCGCGGATCACCGCGCTGCATCACGAGGAGAGCTTCGAAGCGCGATGAACGTCGGAGTCGTCGGCAACCCCCGCTATGCCGGGCTCGCGGCCATCCTCCCGGGGATGGCCGCACGTGCAGCCGGACTCGGCATCGAGCTCTTTTCCGAGCCGGCCATGGAGCCGTATTGGCCGCGCCATCTCCCCGACCTCGCCTCCGCCGCGCAGCTCGACGCACTGGTCACCCTCGGTGGGGACGGCACGCTGCTCCGCGGCGCGCGGCTGCTCAAAGGCGCCTCGGTGCCGGTGCTGGGAGTAAACCTGGGGCGAGTGGGCTTTCTCACCGCGGCAAGTAAGGACGAATCGGTCGTTGCCCTGGAGCGCCTCGCCTCGGGTGACTTCGTGACCGAGGAGCGGCTGACGCTGCAGGCCACCATCGTGGCGGCGCGGGGCGAATCGTCGCCGCTGCCGATCTGCCTGAACGATGTCACCATTCACAAGGGCGGCGTGGCCCGGCT
>JBEPVJ010000115.1:0-6416 GCA_041691095.1 Gemmatimonadales bacterium | reverse complement strand
CCCGCCACCGATACGACCTTCTGGCGGCCGGTAACCTTCCGGGCCAGGCCCAACGCATTCTCGTTGGCTTCCGCACCGGAATTGCAGAAGAACACCCGCGACAGGTCGCCCGGGCACCGTTCGGCGATCCGGTCGGCCAGCGCCTCCCGGAGCCGGTGGGGAATCGCGGTCGAGTAGAAGATCAACTTCGCCGCCTGGTCTTTGATGGCCTGCACGACGTGCGGGTGACAATGCCCGGTGGATGCCACCGCGTGGCCGCCATAGGCGTCGAGCCACTCATTGCCGCGATCGTCCACCAGCCAGGAGCCGTGACCCGATACCGCCACGAGCGGCATCTGCGAGTAGACCGGAAGCCAGGCCTTGCCGTTCAGCATATCACCTCGCAGGGTCCATTCGTCACGCTGGTCATACCGGATACATCCCGGCCAGCCGCAGCCCCGCCGTTTCGTCGAGACCGAGCGCCAGGTTCATCGCCTGAACCGCCTGGCCGCCGGCGCCCTTGATCAGATTGTCGATGGCAACGCTCACCTGCACCTCGCGGCCGTCATCGGATCCAGTGACGTGGATCAGCGCCAGGTTAGACCCGACGGCATGGGTGAGCTCCGGCGGCGCGGGCAGCAGTTTGACGAACGGCCGGCCCGCAAAAGCGTCGGCATAGCGCTGCACCAGCAGTTCCCGGCTCACCGGCGTGGCGAGCGTGGCGTGCAGGGTCGCGTAGATGCCCCGCACGAACGGACCGGAATGCGCTAGCAATCGCGCCGACGCGGCGCCGTTCCCGGTCCAGTCTCGCCATTGCTCCAGAATCTCTCCCTCGTGACGATGCCCCATGGCCGAATAGGCGAAGAGGTTGTTGGCTCGCGCGGGATGATGGGTCGTCGGCTTCGGATGCACTCCCGCCCCGCTGGAGCCGGTGATCGCGAATATTGCGGGGGTTCCCGCCAAGGGAACGACCGCCAGGGGATAGAGGGCGAGCTGGACCGCGGTCGCGAAGCATCCCGGCGCGGCCAGCGCGGTGGCGCCGGACAGCGTCTGACCGAGCACGTCCGCCAAGGCGTAGCGGAACCGGTGCACCAGCGCCGGCGACTTGTGAACGCCGTAGAAACGCTCGTTGAGGCGGCCGTCCTGTATCCGGAAATCGGCGGCCAGGTCCACAATCAGCCCGGGACCGGCGTCCACGATCTCTCCCATCAGCTCCGACGATTGCCCGTGCTCCAGCGCCAGGAACACGACGTCGGCGCCCTTGGCCGCCTCGGCGCTGGTGGCACCGGAAAAGCGGGCGTCGGTGATCATCGCCAGGCCGGGATGCTGGCCGGCCATGGGCTTGCCGGCCTGGCTCCGGCTGGTCGCGACGCACTCGGTCACCTCGGGGTGCTGCAGCACGATCCGGAGCAGCTCGCCACCGACATAACCCGCGGACCCGATGACGGCGACCCGCACCTAGACGCCCCCGGCGAGCGCGGCGCCGAGGCTGGCCCGCACCGTCTCGACCAGGCCGGCGGCATCACGCAGCGCGTTATGCGCCGGGATGCCGAGATTCCTGGCGATGTAGTCCCGGCCGACTTGATTGTCGGTGGCCGGCCCGGTGAAGCAGGTGATGGGAAGCTGGTACTCGCCGCCGTAGAGCTGGTGAGCGCCCCAGCACCCCACCGGATCGGGCGCGGCCATCACGTGGGCCGCACCGAGGCCCATGAGGTCCCGGTCGTGCAGGATGTCCTGCACCCCGTACTCGCCCAGGATCCCGTCGCCCAGCTCGGCCACGATCACGTCGGGCCGGCCGCCCCGTTCCCTGGCCAGTCGGTTGAAGATGCCCCGGGCGACCGGCACCGTCATGCCGGCATGGGTGCTCGCGGCCCCGGCATCGTTGAAGGTGAGGGCAGTGATCGCGCCGGCGTCGAGCATCGACAAGGTGTCCCGCATCAGGGACACCCCGGTGAGTTTGCAGGCGGCAACCCGGAGCCCGAGCCGCGACAACCCGCGCACCAGCTCGGTCGCAGCGACGGTCTTGCCGGCGTTCATGCAGGTGCCGGCAACGAAGACCACTGGAGAGCCGCAGTCGAGGGTGTCGGCCGGCGGAATCGCGCCGTCGGCGATGGTGGCGGGGCGGCCGATCCGGTCTCCCAGCGCCGGAAAGGCGAGCACCGCGCCCAGCACCTCGGCGTTGAACGGCGCGCCGATGTCAGGATTGGACGAGGTGCAGCGCCCGAGAATCCCGCCCAGGTTGAGCACGTTGATCACGTCGCCCACGGCGATCTGCGCCGGCACTTCACCGGCGTAGCCGCGGAGCGCGCGCCGGGAGCCGAGCGTTCCGGCCAGCACGTCGCCCGCGCGAAGCGAGACCATCCGGCCGGAGAGATCTTCTACCGTGTTGTAGGTGGACTTGTCCTCCAGGATCCGGACCGCAAGGACATAGCCCTCCCGGGCCACGATCTCGTTCCCGACGATGACGTCGGCCGCGAGCTTGGCGTTCCGGGTCGACGAGGCGATCCGGTCGAGGCGGAGGCGCGTGGTGGTGACCATTATCGGCCGCCGGTGCGGAGGCTCGAAGTCTCCGCGGCAATCTCCCCCGCTCGCGCCGCCAGGAGCTCCGGGATCGCCCCGATCCGGGCGAAGGCGCGCGCCTCTTCCCCGCTCCAGAGCCGGTTCTCTTCCCCATAGGTGGCGACCGAACGGTCCATCATCGAATAGGGGCTCCGGCTGCCTGTCACCATGAAGCGTCCCGGCGCGAGGCGGACGCGCGTCTCCCCGGTAACCCGCTGCTGCGAGCTGGTGAACATGGCCTCGATGTCCCGCAGCGACGGATCGAAGTAATGGCCCTCGTGCAGCCGGTCTCCATAGAAGCGGCCCAGCTGATCCTTCCAGAAGACCTGCCACTTGGTGAGGACCAGCTTCTCGAGCTCGCGGTGCGCGGCGATGAGCAGCAGCGCCGCACCCGCCTCGAAGCCGATCCGTCCCTTGATACCGAGCGCGGTCTCGCCGACGTGGATGTTGCGGCCGAGTCCGTACGCAGCAGAGAGCGCCGCGAGCGCCGCGATGAGATCCGCCCCGGCCAGCGCCTTCCCGTCGAGGGAAACCGGCACCCCCTCGCTCCAGCCGATTACCAGATCGGCGGGAGCCGGCGCACCCGCCGGCGGATCGAGCAGCTCGGCGGGCGGGCCGGCCCAGGTATCGTGGGTCCACCCACCGCCCCAGGTGGTGCCCCAGAGCCCCGCGTTGATGCTGTAGGCCGAAGCCTTGGCCGGTACCGGCAGCTTGCGCGCGGAGAGGTACGCGATCGCCTGGTCTCGGGTCAGGGCTTCGTCACGAATCGGGGTGACGATCTGCATTTCGGGGGCGAGCACCCGAAGCGCGATATCGAAACGGACCTGGTCGTTGCCCGCGCCGGTCGAGCCGTGCGCCACGGCCTTCGCGCCCACCCGCCGGGCCACGTCGATCACCGAGAGAGCCTGCTGAGTCCGCTCGGCGCTCACCGACAGCGGATAGACCTCACCCCGCAGGACATTGCCCTGGATCAGGTAGGTGACGAATCGGGAGAACACCAGCGCGCGGGCATCGATCTCGTGATGCTCCACCGCGCCCACGGCCATGGCCTGCGCCCGGATCGCGGCGCGCTCGGCGTCCGAGGCGCCGCCGGTGTTGACGTAGACGGTGTGCACGGCGTAGCCCTGCTCGGTGAGCCGGGGAACGCAGTACGAGGTGTCGAGCCCGCCGGAGAAGGCCAGCGCGAGAGGGTTGTTATGCATATTGCATAATTATGCATAACCGCTCCGGAAATGCAAGAGCGGGGAGTTCGATTGCCCCGGACGAAGCGATGGCCACGCCGCGCTCGGTCGGACAGGTGGATTCAGGCCTCTACCTTCGGGGCTGGGAGCAGCCGCCCGAAAATGCCGCCGAGCAGGCCCGCCACGGCACCGGTGACGGTCGCGATAGCGACCGTCTCGATCTCGGCGCCCGCCGCGGCGCCGGCGATGACCGCGGCAATCGACCCGACCAGGCTGCTCCCACCCCCGGCGATGGACCCGCCGCTCATCGACGCTCCGATCTTCACTCCGGGAGAGCGGCGGGAAAAGCGCGACCCCATCAGCGCGGCGATCCCGGTGCCCGCGATGGGAAAGAAGTTGCCGGCCTGACCCAGCGCGGGAATCACGGTGCCGATGATCACCATGACGATCTGCAGGATCGCGCCGATCATCAGGGACGACAGCAGGGGATTCTTCCGCATCACCGCACCGTCGCCATGCACTCGATCTCGACCCGGCCGTTCAGCGCCAGGCCGCTCGCGCCCATGGCGCTGCGCGCCGGCCGATGGACCGGGAAGAACGTCACATAAACGGCGTTCATCTTTCCCCACTCGGCGATGTCCGCCAGCATTACCAGGCACTTCACCACGTGATCCATGTCGGAGCCGTTGGCTTCGAGCACTCGCTTGATGTTGGTCAGCGCTTGGCGAGTCTCCGCGTCGATCCCCCCCGCCGCCAGCTTGTTGGTGCTGTCGGTGCCGAGCTGACCGGCCAGGTACAGCATATGGTCCACCTTCACGACCGGAGAAAACGGCAGCGTGGCGGCGGCCCCGGTGGGCACGATGTATTTCACCTCGGGCGCCTGTGCCGCCAGCGGAGCGGCCAGGAGGAGCAGAGGAAGGAAGCCGCGGGCAGTCCGGAAGCTCATGAGCAGGATTTCGTTAGGGGGAGGACGAAAAGGTCGGCCCGGGCGGCGGATCTGTCAATGAGCAAGGACTTATCATTCGGCCCAGATGCGCATCGCCTCCCTGCTCCCCGCTGCCACCGAAATGGTCGCCGCACTCGGCGCCGCCAATGAGCTGGTCGGAGTATCCCACGAGTGCGACTATCCCGATGCAGTCACCGGCCTTCGGAAGCTCACCACCTCGCCCATCGATATTTCGCAACCCGGAGCCGCCATCGACGCGCAGGTGCGCGCCCTCCATGCGGCGGGCCGGCCGGTGATCGCCGTGGACGGCAGCGCGCTCGTGGCGGCGCGGCCCGAGCTTCTGCTCACGCAGGGGCTTTGCGAAGTCTGCGCCGTCGTGGAGGGCGATGTGCGTACCCTCGCGGAGACGGTGTCGCCGTCGCCCACCGTGGTGCCGCTCTCCGCGCGGACGCTCCCCGGGATCCTCACCGACATCATGGTGGTGGGTGCTGCGATCGGTCGCGCCGCGGAGGCAAGGGACGTCATCGCTGCGCTCCAGCATCGCCTGCACGCGCTGGCGGCGGGGAGGCCTGGAGTCGCCCCGCGCGTCGCGGTGGTCGAATGGCTGGAGCCGCTCTACCTGGCCGGACACTGGGTCCCGGAGATGGTGGAGGCGGCCGGCGGAATAAATGTCGGTGCCGCGCCGGGAGATCACTCGTATGCGCGGCGCTGGTGCGAGGTCGTCGCGCTTGAGCCGGACCTGATCGTGATCGCGCTCTGCGGATTGTCCCTGGACCGCGCGACCAGCGAATGGCACCGATTCGTGGCTCAGCCGTCGGACCAGGCTGCGGAGGCCCGGCGGCTCGCGGTGCCGGTCTGGGCGATCGATGGAAACGCCTATACGTCGCGGCCCGGGCCTCGCACGGTCGATGGGGCCGAGCTGCTGCAGCGCGCCTTCGCCGGAACGGAAGGCCCTGGCGTGGTCAAGCTCTGCGGTCCTGGCTTGCGATGTTGAGCAGCAGCACGATGCCGGCCCCCGCCGCCAGCAGAAAGAGCAGAATCGCAAAGCCAGGATAACCGAAGATCCGGAATGACGTCTGCACCTGGAAAAGCATCGCGGCGCCGATGATCAGTGCCGCGAGCACCAGGCCCATAGTTATCCGGTTGGCCACCTTCTGGAAGCCCAACATGAGCTGCGGCGCATCGATCCCGGTATCGATCTTGAGCCCCAGCTGATTGGCCGCCGCGGCATCGAGAATCTTGTTCAGCCGCCCCGGCAGTTTGTCCGCGAAGTCCCGCAGCTCCAGCGCACTGTTGAAAATGTTCTCCGGCGACAGGCTCTTGAGCATCCGCTGCCGCATGAGCTGCGCCGAATTGCGGCGAATCGAATCGGCCGGCACGAACTCCGGAGCCAGCGCCCGCCCAATGCCCTCCAGGTTGTAGAGCGCCTTGCCGAGCATCGCCATTTCGGGTGGGAGCCGCACGCCCGAATCCATCGCCGAGCGCACGATATCGAGAAACACCTTGCCGATCGGCGTCAGGGTGACGCCCTCACCGCCGTACTCGATGACCATCACCCCAACCCGGCGGCGAAACTCGGCGATCTGAATGTCCTCCCGCTGCTCGGCCATCTCCAGCGCCAGGTCGGCGGCCTCGTCGCCGCGGCCGTTCACGATCGCGAGCACCATCTTGAGCAGCAGATCCTGGAGGCGCTGGGTGAGCCGGGCCACCATGCCGAGGTCGAGCAGCGCGATGCGATTGTCGGTGGTGCT
>JBEPVJ010000114.1:0-6421 GCA_041691095.1 Gemmatimonadales bacterium | reverse complement strand
CTGTTGGTGCTCGAGATCCGGGTGCGCCGCATGTTCCACCACTGGAACCAGCTCCCCTGATCGCCGCGCGGCGTGAGCCCGATCTTCCGCATCTGCTCCGCGACCCACATCGACGCGCGCATCTCATCGACGGTGCCGGCCTCGCGGCCGCGCATCGCGTCCCCGGCGAGGGCAGAGAGGTCGCGACGCAGATCGGCCTCCCGAATGATGGATATGGCCGGCGGCAATGGCCGCGGGGTCTGCGCGGCCAGGCCGGCAGTGGCGACCAGCCCCGAGAGAACGGTGAAGGCGAAGCGCATGGAAGCCGGCTTGCGATTGGGGTGAGCAGGCAAAATAGTCGCCCCCCGCCCGTTATTCTTCCGGCATGCTTCAAAGGCAATTCTCGCCGAGGGGCTGGAGGGATTGCACCAGTTGTCTTATGCTTTCAGTTAACCCGTGACCGGAGTCATCATGGCGGTCAATTTGAAGCGGTTTGGGCATCTGCTCCGGGAGCTCCGCGTGTCATCCGGGGAAAAAATGATGCCGTTTGCGGTCCGATCGGGAATCCCGCGAAGCAATCTCTACAAGCTGGAAGCCGGCGAAGCGAACCCCGGGGCACTGACCCTGAGAAGGCTGGCCAAGGCACACGGGGTGACGGTGGCCAGCCTTCTGGAGGAGCAGGAGGGGCCGAGCCGCCCTCCTCAGAAGGCGCCTGACCGGACTCCCGCTTCGCTCGCCGGGTTCATCGAGGAATGGGAATCCGAGCACCGCTCCAGGCTGCCGCGGGATGTGGTGCGATCCTTGGCCGGGTTGCAATTCCACGGCAAACGGCCGCGCACCCGGGAAGACTGGCGGGTGATCCATGCCTTTCTCGCCCGGATGCTCAAAGGGTAGACCGACCCGCTTCAACCTCGGCGGCCCGGGCGGTATCGTAATGGCAGCCCGGACCCGGACTCCCCATGCTGCTCCGATCGACGCTCCGTTCCCTCGCCCGCGCGCCGCGCCTCTCGGCGGCGGTCGTGATCACCATCGCGCTTGGGGTGGCGGCCTTGACCTCCGCCTTCGGCATCGTCCAGGCCGCGCTCTACCGCCTGCCGCCGTTCCCCGAGGCATCGCGCCTCGCGATGCTGTATCTCGAGCGAAACCCCAGGAACGAGCCTCCGGGCCGGGAGCGCTGGTCGTTTCAGCGTTTCGCCATGCTCGACGCCCGGCAACACAGCTTTGACGCCGTCGCCAGCTTCTCGGGGAACTCGCTGACCCTGGCCGGCGGCATGGGCGACGCCGAATTGTTGCGCAGTGAGCTGGTGTCGCCAGGGTACCTGCGACTGCTCACCGCGCCGGAGCGGGGACGGCTCTTTGCCGACGGCGAGAACGACCCGGCGCAGCCTTCACCAGTCGCGATCCTCGGCCACGACGTCTGGATCCGCCGATTTGCCGCGGATCCGGCCCTGGTCGGGCAAAGCATCCGGCTCAACGGTGTGCCACTCACGGTGATCGGCGTCCTGCCGCCAGGCTTCCGGGGACTGAGCGACCGCGCCGAGGTGTGGGTGCCGGCCTCGATGGCGCCACGACTCACCTACGCCGACTACGTCCGCACCAACCAAAACTTCATCAGCGCGATCGGCCGGATCCGGAAGGGCGTGACGCGGGACGCGGCGCGCGCCGAGCTGGCGGTACTCGGCGGCGAGATCAACCGCGCGGCACCGAGCGACTCGGCGTATCCCGAGGAGCGGGTTACCGCCAGCGCCATGCCGCTGGTCCAGGCGCGGATCGATCCCACCCTGCCCCGCTCACTCTACGTGCTGCTCGGCGCGGTGGCGCTGCTGCACCTGCTGGCCTGCGCCAACGCCACCAATCTGCTGATGGGGCGCGCCGCCGCCCGCCGCCGCGAGTCGGCGGTGCGGGTCGCACTGGGCAGCAGCGCGGGGCGGTTGTTCGGTGCGATCGTGCGGGAAGGGGTGGTGCTGGTGGCGGTCGGCGGCGCGCTGGCAATCGTGATGGCGATATGGGCCGGCACCGCGGTGGTGCCGCCGGCAAACTTGTGGAGCGCGCGCAACTTCTTCGGCAGCGTGGCGGCGTTCGATGCGCCGGCCTTCTCGATCGTGGAGCTGGGGTTCGCGCTGCTGGTCGTAGGGGTGAGTGCGCTGCTGGTGGCGGTCCCGCCGGCGTTGAGCGCCTTCCGACTGGACCTGGGCGAAGGCGTGCGGGCAGCGGCGCGGGGAATGGTGGCGGGCGGATCGGTGTCGCTTCGCCGGCCCAACGCGCGCGGGCTGATCGTGGGCCTGGAGACGGCGCTTGCCATGCTGCTGGTGGTCACCGCCGGCCTGCTGATCGAGAGCTTCCAGCGGATGCGCCAGGCCCGGCTCGGCGTGGACCCGGAGCAGGTGCTGACCTTCTGGCTGATCCCATCGGAGGCGCGGGTACCGGTGAGCACCGCGGCGGCGTTCGTGTCCCGGGTGCTGGAGGCCGTGGCGCGGGTGCCCGGGGTGCGGTCGGCCAGCGTCGACGGAGGCGGGCCGCTGAGCGGCACGGCGAACAGCACCCTCAGAATCCTCGGGCAGCCGGCGCCCCCGCCAGGCCAGGAGCCGGAAGTGCTCCGGCACTACGTGGGGCCAGACCATTTCAGCACCCTGGGCATTCCGCTCCGGCGGGGACGGGTGTTTGCTCCGGCGGACGTCGCCGGGGCGCCGCGGGTTACGGTGATCAGTGAGTCGGCGGCGCGACAATTCTGGCCCGGCCAGGACCCGATTGGGAAACGGGTCTGGTTCGACGGCGGCAGCGACTTCGACAGCCCCGAGCGGAGCGCCGAGATCGTGGGCATTGTGGGAGACGTGGTGTACCAGCCGCTGGACCGGCGGCCCAACTTCGCCAGCTTCTACACCCCGTACCAGCAATTCACCTTCCCATCGCGAATGGTGTTCGTGCGCACCACCGGCGAGCCGATGGCAGTCGTGCGGGATCTGCAGAAGGCGATCGCCGGGGTGGACCCCGAGCTCGCGATGCGGGACGTGCAGCCGCTCACCGAAGTGGTGCGTGGGTCGTGGGTGCGCAACCGGTTCGACGCGATCCTGTTCGGCGGATTCGGTATCGCGGCGCTGCTTCTGGCGGCGAGCGGGATCTTTGCGGTGCTGGCGCACGCGGTCGCCACGCGAACCCGGGAGTTCGGGATCCGGATCGCCCTGGGGGCACAGCCGGCCCGGGTAGTCCGCACCGTGCTGGCGGAAGGAATGGTGTTTCCGGTCTGCGGCCTGCTGGCGGGTATCGCGGCGTCGGTGGGACTCACCCGGGTGCTGCAGGCGTCCCTGTATGAAGTGTCGGCGGCGGAGCCGAAGATGCTATTGGGCATGGCGGCCTTGCTGCTCGTCGTGGCGGCGGCGGCGTGCGTGGGCCCGGCCTGGCGGGCCACCCGGGCCGATCCGATCGAGGCATTGCGCTCGGAATAGGCAGGAGCCTCGCTTGCGGAGGCTGGACATACTAAGTAGTATGTAAACCGGCAATCTTCCCGGTGGCTCTGTGCGACAGCCGGCCCGCCCGACCAAAACGCGCAACCTCGAGTCATCCAGGAAGGAGATCCTGGATACCGCCTTTCTCGAGGTATATCAGCATGGGTTCCAGGGCGTCAGCGTGGACGACATCGTCCGCAAGACCTCGCTGACCAAGGGCGCGTTCTATCACCACTTCCCCACCAAGCTCGACCTCGGCTACGCCATTGTGGACGAGGTCCTCACCCCGCTGATCATCGCGCGGTGGGTGAGTCCGCTCGACGCGTACGACAATCCGCTCGAGGGCATCGTCGCCCAGATGAAGGCGCTCATCGGCGAGTGCGATCCCGCGCTGCTCCGCACCGGCTGCCCGCTCAACAACCTGGTCCAGGAAATGGCGCCGGTGGACCCGGGGTTCCGAACGCGGTTGCAGCGCGCGCTCAACCTCTGGATCGACGAGCTCGAGGTGCACCTCAAGCGGGGCCAGACGGCAGGTTTCGTCCGGCCCGAGGTGGACACCCGTCAGGCTGCCCACTTCATCGTGCTCCTGCACGAGGGTGTCTACGGGCTCATCAAGGGCCTGGGCGACCCCGGCGCCTTCCGCACTCTGTTCGCGTCCGTGAAGCAGTACCTGCGGTCCATCGAAACCCCATCCTGAGAGCTCCCAATGCCACGTCACACTCCTGTCTTCGCTCTGCTCGCGGCGCTCGCCGGCACGCCCCTCGCGGCCCAGCAGACGCCCGATCTCACTCCCTACCTGATGCCGGACCGCGGTGCTGAAGTGGCACTGGCCCGGAGCGCGGCGCCGGCCAGCATCTCCGGGGCGGCGACGGTGCTCGTGCTAA
Organism: Gemmatimonadales bacterium; assembly: GCA_041691095.1. Classification (GTDB taxonomy): domain Bacteria; phylum Gemmatimonadota; class Gemmatimonadetes; order Gemmatimonadales; family GWC2-71-9; genus JABFSM01. Next base: position 2,115 of record JBEPVJ010000114.1, on the reverse strand, counting down.
CCCGCACCGGCTTCGTGGAGGCGGCCCTCGGCACCAACGGCTTCACCTGCATGGTGCTCCGCTCCTTCCTCGGCCGCATCGGCGACCCCGATACCTGGCACGCCTCGATTCGAGCCCCCAACTGCTACAATCCGCCCGCCGTGCGCACCGTGGTGCCGGAGCTTCTGAAGCGGACCGAGTGGGTGATGAGCGGGGTGAGCCAGGCCGAGATCGGGACCCGGACCGACCAGGCGTATGCGTCGCACCAGTATCCGATGCCGGCCCCCGGTGCGATGACCTACATGCTCTCGCATGAGCAACATCTCGCGGAAGCCGATCCGCACTGGATGCCGCACCTGATGTTCTTTTATGACAAGTCGCTGGGTGCGGCCTGGGGCGCCGGCGATGAGAAGATGCCGATCATCCAGGGCTCGACGGGGGAGGGGCACAGCCCGGTCGTCGTGCTGCTGATTCCGGTACGGCAGTGGTCCGATGGCACGACGGCGATGGGAGCGGCGGGTCACTAGCGACCCGCCGTCCGCATCGGGCGCTACTTGGCCAGCAGTTTCGAGATGCCGAGCTTGAATCCGTCGGGATCCAGCACCTGGAAACTCCGCACGCCCCAGGGCATGTCGGCCGGCTCCGAGAGAAGAGTCCCACCCGTGGCCTTGATCCGGGCGGCGATCTCATCCACATGCTGGTCGGTCATGATCTGGAGCGAACAGCCCTGGCCCTTGACGCGGTCCCAGCCCTTGGCACCGTCGTCCTGGCCGATGCCGATCCGGGCATCGCCGGCGCGAAGGCCGTAGCCGCCGACCTTGCCGTCGCGTTCGTACTTGCGCTCGACCGCAAAGCCGAGGGTCTCGGTGTACCAGGCCAGGCTCTTGGCGAGGTCCTTGACGGTCATGGAAACGGAAATCGGCTGGGCCTGCAGAGACGCAGTGCTCGTGGAGCTCATGGGGGGATCCGCAAAAAATGGTTGATGTGATGTACGTGCTGGATGATACACCCAAGGCCGTTGAGAGACGAGGTCAGTGTCCGCGGTGCGGGCCGGTCTGAACCGCATACGTTCCGGAATGGTCGACCGTCACGATCACATCGCCGTCCCGATCGGTGCTGAACATCCGTCGCCCCGCACTCTCGTAGAGCTTCCGGGCGTCCTCGCTCAGGTTCCCCTTCCCGACGCTCACCACGACGACACCGGGGTTCATCCGGCGGATCCACTCCGGGCTCGGCGCGTCGGAATCGCCGTGATGGGGGGCCTTCAGCAGGCTTACCGGACGAATGCTGTCCTGCGCAAGCAGCGCGTCGGTCTCCGAGCGCTCGCTGTCCCCGGTGAGCAGCGCCCGAAAGCGGCCCAGCTGTACGACGACGATCAGGCTGTGGTTGTTCTGCGCGGTGTCGACACCCGGCGGAGGCGGCATCACGTCGAGACGAACATCCCCCCATCGAAAGGTCCGCCGCGGAGCCCGCTCGCGGGGAACGCCACGGAGCTGGATCGCGCTGTCCACCCGGAGCTGATTCGGGGTGTGGAGTGTCGCATCGTTCTCGAGATACACGCCGACGGGCATCGCGCGGATCAGCGCGGCGGCCCCGCCAATGTGATCTCCGTGATTGTGACTCGCGATGAACAGCTGCAGGGAGTCCACATGCAGGGACCGCAACACGGCCAGCGTGCCGGCGTCGGGGAGTCCAGCGTCGACCAGCGCGGCGTGGTCACCGTACCGGAGCAAGATGGCGTCGCCCTGGCCCACGTCGATGAACCGGATTTCCAGGCGCTGCGCCGGGAGCGGCGCTGCCGGCGAGGGTCCCCCGCACGCTGCCAGCAGAACGGTGCAAAGAAGCAGTCGCCGCACTATTCCAGATCCTCCTGTATGAACCGCGGGCTCAGGTGCACGTCGCTCAGAAGCAGCGGCCCGTCGCCAGTGTTCAGAAAGGTGTGAATTTCACCGGCCTTCACCACCAGAATGTCTCCCGCGGCCACATCCCAGGTCTTTCCGCCCACCGTCCAGCGTCCCCTGCCCTCCCGCACGAACGCCACCTTGTCGTAGGGGTGGCGATGGAGCCGGGGACCGCGGCCGGGCGGCGCATTGACCAGATACGCGGAGATGGCAACGTCATGGTCCTGTCTCTTAT
>JBEPVJ010000113.1:0-6428 GCA_041691095.1 Gemmatimonadales bacterium | reverse complement strand
GCGCCATGAGGCGGCGATCCGCGCATCACTGGGCGCGGGGCGCGGGAGCCTGGTGCGGATGTACCTGCTGGAGGGCGCCTGGCTCGCGCTGGCGGGCGGGACGGCCGGGCTGCTGCTGGCATGGCTGGGCGTTCCGATCCTTCGCCGAATCCTGCCGGCCGATCTGCCCCGCCTCGCGACCGCGACCCTGGACTGGCGCGTCGCGGCCTTCGCCGCGCTGATCGCCATCGGGTCGGGGCTGCTCTTCTCGGTGGTGCCCGCGCTCCAGGGTACCCGGCGAGCCAAATATCACGATGAGCTCCGCGCGGGCGGACGCACCACCTCATCCTCCGGACGGCTCCGCACCCGCCGCGTGCTGGTGATCGCGCAGGTGACGCTCTCGATGGTCCTGCTGGTCGGCGCCGGCCTGCTCGCCCGCAGCTTTTATCTGATGCGCCTCTCTCCCTCCGGCGTGCAGGCCGAGCCGGTGCTCGCGATCAGGGTTCCACTGACCTGGGAGATTCCCTCGAACGAGAAGAATCGCTTCTACTCGTCGGCACTCGCCGCCCTCTCCGACATTCCGGGAGTGCAGGCCGCCGGGATTGTGGACCGCCTGCCGCTGGAAGGCGAAAGTCAGCGCCGTGAAATCAAGCTGCTGGAAGATGCCGGGCTGCCCCGGCCGGTCGAGGGCCGGAGCTTCTCCTATCGTGCCATCAGCCCCGGCTATTTCGACGCGATGGGCGTGCCGATGCTGCGCGGCCGGCTCTGGCACGAGCGAAGCGAGACCACCGCGCCCCTCGAGCTCGTCGTCAATGCCACCTTTGCCCGGACCTATCTTTCGGCCGATCATCCCCTCGGCAGTCACGTCACCTTCGATACCGACCCCAAGGCCGCCGCCGCGCCCCGGTGGTACGAGATTGTGGGAATCGTGGGAGACATCCGCCAGTCGTCCACGCAGGCCGAGCAGCCGCCGGAGCTGTTCATCCCGTACCAGGACACCTATTGGCCGCTGGCGGTATTCGTGATTCGCGGAGCCGGGTCCGCCACCACCTTGGAGGCGCAGGCGCGTGCCGCGATCGCGTCGGTCGATCCCACGCGTGTCATCGACGCGGTGCGGCCGCTCGGCGAGGAGCTCGCCCTCGTCACCTCGGACGCCAGAACCCGCACCGCGCTGGTGGGGCTGTTCGCCGTCACAGCGCTCGCGCTCGCCGCGATCGGGCTCTATGGAGTGCTCTCCAGCGACGTGACCCAGCGCCGGCAGGAAATCGGAGTGCGCATCGCGCTCGGAGCGCAGCCGGCCCGCGTGCTCCTGACGGTCGTCTCAGGCGGGTTAATGCTTGCCTCGGTGGGGCTGGTGCTTGGCGCCGCAGGGGCTCTGATGCTGGGGAAGGTGCTGGCAGGACAGCTCTACGGTATCGGCGCGACCGATCTCACCACCTTCGGGGCCGCCGCCGCCACCCTGCTGGGAGTGGCCGTCGCGGCGAGCTGCATACCCGGCCGACGCGCCGCCCGGCTCGACCCGATGACCGCGCTGCGCCGGGAGTAGCCCGGAACAGCCGAGGGCGGGCCTCTACAGGACGAAGTGCGCCAGCTGTTTCCCCTGCGGCGCCCGGGAAACATTGGCAGTGGACTCGATGGTGAGCGCACCACCCATCACCGCTCCGCCCTCTTTCGGCATCCCCAGCGTCAGGAACGCCGGCCGGGACGGATCCGAGGTGAGGGTCGCTCCGCGCACCATGCCATCCGAGCAGATGAACCAGAACTGGTAGGTCTCGCCCGGTGGCGCCGCCGGAAGCCCATGCACCACCACATTCCACCGGTGCGATGTCTCATCGGCGAAGATGAGCATCCCGCCCTGGTGACCGTCCATGGAGATCGTGGTCTGAACGACCCGCGACGCCTGGTGCATGACCGAGATGGAATCCCTGAGCATGCTGAGCTCTTTCGAGCGCGAGTCGAGCGCTTCGGCCAGGCGCAGCGCCTCACGCCGCTCGGGGAGATAGCCGCCGATTCCCAGCCCCGCCGCGATCGCCAGTGACGCCGCGACCGCGAGCGGTGCGATCCACCCTCGCCAGGCCGGACGACCTTCCCCGAGAATTCGCTGCACGACCTGCCGGCGGAACCCCGGCCTCGGCTTCACCGCACCAGCGCCCATTGGCAGCCATCCCAGCTCGTGCTCCAGCGCGGTGACCGCGGCCTGGCATTCTTCACAGCGGCGAAGATGGTCGGCGAAGCTTGCTTCCTCGCCGGCATCGAGAGTCCGCGTGACGAAGTCCAGTCGATGCTCGACATACCAGTCATGGGGATTCATACGATCCAATCCTTCACTGTCACAAGGGACACGCGGAGTTTGTCGAACGCCAGCCGGAGCCGGGTCTTGACCGTTCCCAGGGGAATCCCAAGGCGCTCTGCGATTTCGGATTGGGAGAGTCCCTGGAAATACGCGAGGTCGATGGCCGCGGCCTGGTCGGCCGGCAACGACCCGATAGCGCTGCGCACCGCTTCGTGCACATGCCACCCCGGCTGCGCCGCCTCATCGGGTTCCACCGGCGGAGCGACACCATCACCGAGGCCGCCCATCGCGTCGACCCGCGCGGACGCCAGCTGGTGACGGCGTCTGGCGCGCAGCCGGTCGATCGCCCGGTTCCTCGCCACTCGAAGGAGCCAGGGCACCAGACCGACTCCCTGATCTCGCACCGATTCAATCCGGTTCCAGGCAACCTCGAAGGTCTCCATCACGACTTCTTCGGCCTCGCTGGGATCGCTCAGCATGCTCCGGGTGACGCCCAGCAGCCAGGGAGTGGCGAGGTCGACCAGCTCCACCAGCGCCTGCTCATCCCGCGCGATGAGGCGCAGGCGCAATTCACCTTCGCGCACGATCTGGAGCTGGCGGGAATCGGGCGCTCGAGTGCGCGGCGTGGGGGTCACGGGTCGCTCAGATTCCGCCGAACCAGGGATACCCCTGGTCTTCCCAGTATCCGCCGGGTCGCTGCGCAGTAAAGGTGATTCCGCTCAGGTACTTGGTCATCTTGTACCCCAGTTTCACCGGGGAGTAGAGCCGGAGCGGAGCGCCATGGTCGGGGCCCAGCGGCTGGTCGTTGAATGCATAGGCCAGGATCGTCTGGGGATGCATGGCGCTCGCGATGTCCCAGCCATTGAAGTAGTCGTTGTCGAACGAATCGAACCGCAGGTAGCGGGCATCGGCCGTAGGCGTGACCATCCTGGCGATGGTCGAGACCGGCACGCCGGTCCAGGTCGCTACCGAGGTCCAACCCTCCACGCAATGATGCTTGGCCGTATAGGTGATGGACGGCAGCGCCTGAAGCATCTCGCGAGAAAACCGAATGGGCGTCTTGACCAATCCGCCGACCGGAAGGCTCCAGCGCGAGTCATCCTCGACCATCGGCACGCTGTCGCTGATGAAATACGACGGCATGGAGGCACTCCGCGCCGATGCCGGGTAGTTGCGGGCCAGCCGGGTGGGTGAGAAGAGCCGCTCGCTGAGCCAGTCGTTCACCCTGGAGAACGCGATCAGCTTGGGACGGAGAAACTCACCGCCATCCCACGCGCACCCAGACGCCAGTGCCGCGGGCAGGACAGCCGCCCCCAGCCGGATCAGGTCGCGCCGGGTCACGATACGCTCAGCCATGGCTGGGATGCCTCCCGCGGTACTTCCCGGTGATGATGGCGCGAAGCGAGGCGGGGTCCGAGAACAACACCGCGCCCACATGGACGACGGTAAAGGCAATGAACAGCCACACGGCGACGAAATGCCAATACCGCGCGAGCTCATATCCTCCGAACAGCGCGACCAGCCAGCTCAGCTGCACCGGCTTGTAAATCGCGAAGCCGGTGAGCACCGACAGAGCGCCCAGCGCCACGATCGAAGTGTAGGCCTGCTTCTGCAGCGCGTTGTGCTTTCCCTGTGGCGGAGGCGCTCGCCGAAGCCGAAGGTAGTAGGCCGCCATCTGAAGCGCGGGCCGAACATCCCGCGGCAAAAAAAGAATTTCCCGCCACTCTCCCGACCCGATCAGGAACCCCAGGTAGAGCAGCCCGGTCAGCACCAGGGGCCACGCCAGCGTGAAGTGCCAGTTCAGGCCTCCGGCGAGCCAGCCCCCAAGGCGCGACCACTCCGGAAATCCCGTAAAGCTGGCAGTGTCGAAGGGGTTGGGTACCCCCAGAATTCGGTCCTTGCGTCCGAAATGGGGAAACGCGCCGTAGATTTCCAGGCCACTCGCGATCATGCCGGAGAGAACGATGGCGTTGAGCCAATGGGTCAGGCGCACGGTGAGCCGATGGCGGCGTACCGCGGGAACGGGTACGGACGGGAGGGTGTCGGGAGGCGAAGCTGCGGTCATAACGCCTTGGCTCGGAAACGGAAGCGGAACCTATACTCCTTGAACGCCGATCCCGGGGCGGTGGTTCTCTGTCTGCCTCGGACAGTCTTCAGGGAGTCATGCGCTGCTGGTGGCGATATCGGCGCTGCCGGTCACGGCACCCGCCTCGACCGTCATCTCCCCCTCGAGGTAGGTGTATCCCTCCAGCCCGGCCACATAGTCGGCGATGAAGCCATTTGCCTCAGTCCGGGAAATCTCCGGCGCGTTGGACACCTTTCTCCGGAAGGTCTGCAACAGGTCCGACGCCTGGAACTGGACGTAGTTGAGCACCTCAGTGACCGTATCGCCATGCACCATGTCGGTGATTTCGTATCCCTTCTCGGTCACCTTGATGTGCACGGCGTTCGTGTCGCCGAAGAGATTGTGGAGATCGCCCAGGATCTCCTGATAGGCGCCGGTCAGGAAAATTCCCAGGATATACGGCTCTCCCTCCCGGAACGGATGCAGCTCGAGGCACGGCTTCCCCTTGCGGCCGCCGGCGAAGCGGTCGATCACGCCGTCGGAGTCGCAGGTGATATCCTGCAGGGTGCCGCGGCGGATCGGCTCCTCGTCCAGCCGGTGGACCGGCATGATCGGAAAGATCTGGTCGATGGCCCAGTTGTCGGGAAGTGACTGGAAGACGGAGAAGTTGCAGAAGTAGCGGTCTACCAGCGTGGCCTCGAGGTGGTTCGAAATCTCGAGGTAGTTGGCCCGGTCGTGGGCGATGAGCGCCGCCAGCGCGTTCATCGTGGCCAGATAGAATTGTTCGATGTCGGCCATGTCTCGAATGGTGATCGCATCGCTCGCGAACAGCTCCTGGACCCGTTCCTTGGCGAACACCGCGTCGTGGAACACTTCTTCCACGCGGTCCAGGGAGAGCGCGTCCAGATTTTCCCGAAGCTCCACCAGCACCGACGGAGGATCCTCCCGCAAGGCCGGGATCACCGGCTCGGTCAGCGCCTCGACATCGGTCACGTTGACCAGCAGCAGCGCGTGATGCGCGGTCAGCGCCCGGCCCGACTCGGAGATGATGTGCGGCATCGGCTGCTCGAACTGCCGGCAAACCGTGCCGAGGAGGTACACCACGTCGTTGGCGTATTCCCGCGTCGTGTAGTTCATGCTCGCCGGCCTGGTCGTCTTCGAGCCCTCGTAGTCCACGCCAAGTCCGCCGCCGACATCGACGTGTGACAGGTCGAATCCCATCTCCCGGATCTCGACGTAGTAGCGTCCGATCTCCTCCAGGCCCGCCTTGATGTAGCGGATATCGGTGATCTGGCTCCCCAGATGGAAGTGGACCAGCTTGAGGAGGTCCTTCTTGCCGGCCTTCTCCAGCTTGTCGAGCAGCTTCATCAACTCGACAGCGCCGAGTCCGAACTTCGACTTCTCTCCCCCGCTCTTGGCCCAGCGGCCCGCACCCTCGGTGGCGAGCTTGATCCGCACGCCGAGATTGGGACTGATCCCCATCTCCTCCGCCACTCTCAGCACCGTGTCCAGCTCGGCCACCTGCTCCAGCACGATGAACACCTGGTGACCCAGCCGCTGGCCCATCAGCGCAAGCCGCATGAACTCTTCGTCCTTGTACCCGTTGCACACGATCAGATGATCGGTGCGCTCCGTCAGGCCCAGCACCGCCTGAAGCTCCGGCTTGCTGCCGCACTCGAGACCAACCCCGAAGGGGCTCCCGAAGGCGACGATCTCCTCTACCACGTGGCGCTGCTGATTCACCTTGATCGGATAGACGGAGGTGTAGGTGCCGGTATAGCTGGTCTCGTCGATGGCGCGCCGGAACTCGGTGGCGAGTGACGCGATCCGCGCCTTGAGAATGTCCGAGAAGCGAAGCAGGAGGGGGAGCCCGATGCCCTGTGCATTGAGGTCGAGCGCCAGCCGGTACAAATCAATCGCCTGCTCGCCCGCCTGGTCGGGATGCACGGTGACGTGTCCCTCGGCGTTGGTCCGGAAATAGCCCAGGCCCCAGCCCCGCATGTTGTAGAGCTTCTCGGCGTCCTTGATGGACCAGTGATTGTTCGAGATCGTGGGACTCCCAGTGCCAGAGACAGGAAGACAATTCTAACG
>JBEPVJ010000112.1:0-6444 GCA_041691095.1 Gemmatimonadales bacterium | reverse complement strand
TTGCATGAGCACGATGGCGGTAGTGGGCGCGGGGACGATGGGCAACGGTATCGCCCACGTCTTTGCGCAGCATGGCTGGAGCGTGACGCTGATCGATGTCTCCGACGCCGCCCTCGCCCGCGGCCTGGCGGCCATCCAGGGAAATCTGGACCGCCAGGTGAAGAAGGGCAGCCTCACCGCGGGGCAGCCCGCCGAAATCCTGGGGCGCATCGTCGGCAACACGGCGCTCGACGCGGCCGCGGAAGTGGAGCTCATCGTGGAGGCGGCCACCGAGCGGCCCGACCTCAAGTTCGACATCTTCCGGACCCTGGACCGCATCGCTCCTCCCTCCGCCATCCTGGCCAGCAATACCAGCTCGATCTCCATTACGGAAATCGCGGCGGTCACCAAGCGGCCCCAGCAGGTGATCGGCATGCACTTCATGAACCCGGTGCCGGTCATGCAGCTCGTGGAGGTGATTCGGGGCCACGCCACCAGCGATGCGACGATGCTGCGCACCCTGGAGGTGTCGCGGGCGCTCGGCAAGACGCCGGTGGAGGTGAACGACTTTCCCGGCTTCATCGCGAATCGCATCCTGATGCCGATGCTCAACGAAGCGATGTTCGCCGTGATGGAAGGCGTCGCCACCGCTGAGGCGGTGGACACGGTGATGAAGCTCGGCATGGCCCACCCGATGGGTCCGCTGGCGCTGGCCGATTTCATCGGGCTCGACGTCTGCCTGGCGATTCTCGAGGTGATGCACACCGGCCTGGGCGACCCCAAGTATCGGCCCTGCCCGCTACTGCGGAAAATGGTGGCGGCTGGAGACCTGGGCCGCAAAACCGGGAAGGGCTTCTTTTCGTACCGGTGAGAGGTCGGAGGATCTCTCACTTTTCACACCAGAAGGAAACCATGGACGTTCTTGAAGAGATGAAGAGCTGGGGCCACGAGCAGGTCGTCTTCTGCCATGAGCCGTCCTGCGGATACTTCGGCATCATCGCGATTCACGATACGACGCTGGGGCCGGCTCTCGGGGGCACCCGGTTCTGGAATTACGCCTCGACCGACGAGGCCGTCACCGATGCGCTGCGGCTGGCGCGCGGCATGACCTACAAGGCGGCGGTGGCCGGCCTCGATCTCGGCGGCGGCAAGTCGGTGATCATCGGCGACAACAAACGGACCGACCGGGAGGCGCTGTTCCGGGCCCACGGCCGCTTCGTCGAGTCGCTGGGCGGCCGCTATGTCACCGCGGAAGACATCGGCACCTCTCCCGCCGACATGGAATACGTGCGGGGAGAAACGTCGCACGTGGCGGGGCTCCAGAATCTTTCGGGCGATCCGTCGCCCGTCACCGGGTACGGGGTTTACATGGGGATGAAGGCCGCCGCCCGGCAGCGGTGGGGCGGCGATTCACTTTCCGGCCGCACCGTGCTGGTGCAGGGCGCCGGCAAGGTTGCCTATTACCTCTGCGCCCACCTGCACGAAGAGGGCGCCCGCATCGTGGTCTCCGACCTCGATGCCGTGAAGGTCAAGCGCGTGGTGGATGAATTCGGAGGGACCGGCGCATCGCCCGAGGCCATTTACGACCAGCAGGGCGACATCTACGCTCCCTGCGCGCTGGGTGCTACGATCAACGACGATACGCTGAAGCGTCTTCGGGTGGAGATCATTGCCGGCGGCGCCAACAACCAGCTCGCCGAAGAGCGCCATGGGACGGCGCTGGAAGAGAAGGGGATGCTCTATGCCCCGGATTTCGTGATCAACGGGGGTGGCCTCATCAATGTGTACGGTGAGCTCAAGTCGTGGCCCCTGGATCGCGCCAAGCGGAAGGCCGCCGAGATCTACGAGGCCATTCTCAAGATCTTCGCGATCGCCAAGCGGGACGGAATTCCATCCTTTCAGGCCGCGGACCGGCTGGCGGAGGAGCGCCTCGCCTCGGTAGGCGGACTGCGCCGCATGTCGCGGGGCCGCTCCTAGCCGCCACGCCGTCTCGCTTTAGATTGGATGCATATGCCTGAGGCGATTCCCATCGGGGCCGATCACGCCGGATTCCAGCTCAAGGAACGGCTGGTGAAGGAGCTTGCATCGCTGGGATTCCAGCCGGTCGATGTTGGCACGCACAGCGGAGACTCGGTGGACTATCCCGACTTTGCGCATCGGGTGGCCGAGCGGGTGGAGCGCGGAGAAAACGTTCGGGGAATCCTGCTCTGCGGCACCGGCCTCGGGATGAGCTACGCGGCCAACCGGCATCCCGGCGTGCGCGCGGCCGTTGCCTGGACTCCGGAAATCGCGCACCTGGCTCGCGAGCACAATGACGCCAATGTCCTGGTGCTGCCGGCCCGATTCGTGGACGAAGAACAAGGTGTGACGATTCTGCGGGAATGGCTCACCACCCCCTTTGCCGGCGGCAGGCACTCGCTCCGAGTGGCGAAGATCGAGGAGACCGCGCCTGATGCTTGATCACAATGCCTCGCTCCGTGCCGCCGACCCGGCCATCGCTCTCCTGGTGGACCGCGAGCTGGAGCGCCAGCGCGACGGACTCGAGCTGATCGCCAGCGAGAATTTCGCGTCTCGCGCGGTGATCGACGCGATGGGCACTCCGCTCACCAACAAGTACGCCGAGGGATATCCCGGCAAGCGCTATTACGGCGGCTGCGAGATCGTGGACGAGGTGGAGCAGCTGGCCATCGACCGCGCCAAGGTCCTCTTCAAGTCGGAGCACGCCAACGTCCAGGCCCACGCCGGGGCGCAGGCCAACTTCGCCGCCTTCATGGCGCTCATCAAACCGGGTGAGACGCTGCTGGGCATGTCGCTGCCGCACGGCGGGCACCTGACCCACGGCCATTCGGTCAGCCACAGTGGGACGATCTGGCACGCGGTGCACTATGGCGTGGTGCCGGCCACGGGGCTGATCGACTATGACCAGGTTCGCACCCTGGCGCGCGAGCATCATCCCAGGCTGATCATCGCCGGGGGCAGCGCCTATTCCCGGATCATCGACTTCGCCGCGTTCCGGAGCATCGCGGATGAGGTCGGGGCATCGTTCCTGGTGGATATGGCGCACTTCGCGGGGCTGGTGGCCGGTGGCGTGTATCCCTCGCCGGTGCCGCACGCGCACGTGGTCACCACCACTACCCACAAGACCCTGCGGGGCCCGCGCGGCGGGTTAATCCTCTGCGCCACCGACCTGGCCAAGGCGATAGACAAATCGATCTTCCCCGGCACCCAGGGCGGCCCGCTGATGCATATCATCGCCGCGAAGGCGGTCGCCTTTGCCGAGGCGATGACCCCGGAGTTCAAGGCGTATTCCAGGAAGACGGTGGCGAACGCCAAACGGCTCGCTGCCGCGATGATCGACCATGGCTTCGCGATCGTATCGGGAGGAACCGACAGCCACCTCATGCTGGTGGACTTGCGTCCCAAGGGGCTCACCGGCAAGGAGGCGGAGCTGCTGTTGGTCCGCGCGGGCATCACCGCCAACAAGAACACCATCCCCGACGATCCCCAGTCGCCCTTCGTCACCAGCGGGATTCGGCTGGGCACACCCGCACTGACGACTCGCGGCATGGGTGAGCGCGAAATGGAACGCATCGCCGATCTGATCGACCAGGTGCTGACCCGGCGCGACGATGCGACGGTCAACCGGATTCGCAGCGAAGTCGAAGAGCTGGCCGGCGGATTTCCCCTGTACGCGCGCGCCGGGCGGCCTGCCCTCGCCGGCGCCCGATGAGCGATATCCGCTTTGCCGGCGAAGTGCTCGAGCGGATCCGCCGCCATGGGGAACGCTACGATGAGCGTGCCTTCCTGTTCATGCTGGCGAGCATAGAATATCTCCAGACCCGCCTGCCCGAGCGCCGCCACGTCACCGGTCCCGAGCTTACCCTCGCCTGCCGCGATTTTGCCCTGGAACAGTATGGCCTGCTCGCGCGGACCGTGCTGGAGCACTGGGGCATTCGCGGCACCGAGGACTTCGGACGCATCGTTTACACCCTGGTGGAAGTCGGGTTGCTGGTGACCCAGCCGGGGGACAAGGTGGAGGATTTTCAGGACGTGTATGTCTTCGCGCAGGCCTTCGACCAGAGCTACGAGTGGCAGGGCCTGCCCCGAGAAGGCGAGCAATAAGAATTCTCAACCCTCCCCAGCAGTAAGTTCCCCGCATGGCCAGTCTCCCCGTTCTCACCTCCAGCCAGGCCCGCGCCTGGGACGCGCGCGCGGAAGCCGCGGGCATCTCCCTCGCGGCGCTGATGGAGTGCGCCGGGCGCGCCACCGCCACGATCCTGGCGGCGCGTTTCCCCGAGCGATTGCGCCAGGGTGTGCTGGTCGCGGCCGGGCCGTGCAATAACGGCGGTGATGGCTGGGTCATCGCACGAGCGCTCCATGCGACGGGCGTACCGGTATGGGTGACGTCTCCGGTGGCGCCGTCAGGCGGTCTGGCCCTGGCCATGGCGGCGCTGGCGCGGGATGCCGGCGTCCGCGATGTCGCCGCCGAGGGACCCTGGCCTCATGCGGGGCTGGTGGTCGACGCGCTCCTGGGCACCGGCGCCGTCGGTGCGCCGCGAGGCGCGCTCGCCGCGTTGCTGCCGCGCATCGCCGATCTCCAGATTCCGATCGTCGCGGTCGATGGACCGAGCGGGCTTAACCTGGACGACGGGGTGCAGCAGAGCCCGATCCACGCGGCGCTCACGGTCACCTTCGGCGGGTACCGGCGCGGACAGTTGCTCGCGCGCGACGAAGTCGGGGACCTCGTCCTCGTCGACATCGGCCTTCCGTCTCCCGATTCCGCCTGGCCCACCCTGTTCACCGAAGCCGCCGCCGCAAGGCACCTGGCCCCGTTCCCCGCCGATGCGCACAAGGGCACCCGCGGTCGCGTCGTGGTGATCGGCGGCGACGAGGGCATGCTGGGGGCCGCGCGCCTGGCGTCCCGCTCGGCGTTTGCCGCGGGCGCCGGGCTGGTCCACCTCGTGGCTCCGGCGGCCTCGGTCACCGTCATCCAGAGCGCCGAGCCGGATCTGCAGACCTGCGCGCAGCCCTTCGAGGCGATGCCGTCGGGCCGGACCGTGGCGCTGCTCGCCACCGCCGACGCCGTAGTGATCGGGCCCGGGTTAGGCCGGAAGGCCTCCCGGCCCGAGTTCATCCTGGGGGCGCTCGCCGCTATTCCGATCGGGGCCACCCTGGTGCTCGACGCCGACGCGCTGATCGCCTTTGCCGGCCAGGTGGATCGACTGCGCGAGGCGCTCGCCGGGCGGCGCGCGATCCTGACTCCCCACGCCGGGGAGTTTCGCGCGCTCTTCCCCCAGGAGGCGTCGGGGATCGACGTCGACCCCTGGGGCGCCGCCGAAGCAGCGGCGCTGCGGGTTGGCGCCACCGTCCTGCTCAAGGGAGTGCCCACGGTGATCGCGAGCCCCGGCCGCGCGACCCTCACCGTGGCAGCCGGCAATCCCGGCCTCGCGACGGGAGGAAGCGGAGATACGCTGAGCGGCCTGCTCTCCGCGATCGCAGCGCAGGGCGAAGATCCTTCGATCGCCGCGGCCAGCGCGGCCATGGCGCTGGGCGAGGCCGCCGACCTCGCGGCGCGGCGCACCAGCGCGCGCACGATGCGGCCGATGGACGTGCTGGCCGCGCTCCCCGATGTCTGGCGGCGCTGGGACCTGGTGCGCCGGATGCCCTCACCGCCCCGACCGCCCGTCCTGCACGAGCTGCCCGCGCCGGCCCGTGCCTGACCAGACCGGCACGACGCTCCCGCTGGCCGGCGGCCCGGAGTTCGATCGCATCCGCGCCATCATGAATGCGCTGGGCCCCAGGGCCGAAGGTCTGGGTGGCGACGTGCGTTTCATTCCGGCCGGAGCGGGGCTCATCGCGCTCAGCACCGACGTGAGCGTCGAGGGGGTCCATTTCCAGCGCGCCTGGCTGGGTGCCGAGGAAATTGGCTGGCGCGCAACGGCCGGCGCACTCTCCGACCTGGCGGCCGCCGGCGCCCAGTGCATCGGCGTGCTGGTGGCGCTCACGACGCCGGCCCGCGAGCCGGAATCGACCTTCGTCTCGCTGATGCGTGGTGTCGACGCGGTGACGGCCTCGGTCGGTGGCCTCGTACTGGGGGGTGATTTGTCCCGCGGCGATGCGCTGTCCGTCGCGGTGACGGTGGTGGGACGCACCGCCAGGCCAATTTCGCGGCGCGGCGCCCGGGCCGGTGACGGCCTGTGGGTGACGGGAGAACTGGGCGGTGCGCGGGCGGCGCTGGCGGCATGGACCGCGGGAAGAACGCCTGACCCCGCGGCGCGTCGGCGCTTTGCGTTGCCAGTCCCGCGCCTGACAGAGGGCCGCTGGCTGGTGGAACATGGCGCCACCGCCATGATGGATCTGAGCGACGGTCTCGGCGCCGACGACGGTCACCTGGCCGCGGCCTCCCGCCCGGCCGGGTCGGTGGAGCAGCACCCAGCGCCGCGTCACCCCCCCCCGCGCGCGGGG
>JBEPVJ010000111.1:0-6474 GCA_041691095.1 Gemmatimonadales bacterium | reverse complement strand
ACGCCGTCCTGTTCGGGGTGGCCCCCGCGCTGCCCGATTCGGTCCCGGCAGACTCGCTCTCCGGCAAGGCGATGTTCGACCTCTGGAACTACAAGGATCCCGCGCTCCAGCCCACGCAGCGGCTGAATGCGGTCCGAGAACGGACCCGGTCGTTTCAGGCGGTCTATTTCCCGGCGATGAAGAAGGTGGTGCAGCTCGCCAGCGATTCGATCCCCACGCTGGACCTTTCCGACGACGGCCGGATCGCGCTCGCTTCCACCAGGGAGCGCTACCGGATTCCGTCGATGTGGGGCGATGACGGCGCCGACGTGTACCTTATCGACGCACCGAGCGGCGCGCCCAGGCTCATTCGCGAAAAGATCAGCGGCGAAGCGCGGCTGTCTCCCGAGGGCAAGTACGCCGCGTTCTACGACAAGGGACACTGGTTCAGCTATAACACGCTGACCGGCAAGACGGTGGATCTCACCGGGCCGGTGGCGGGCAACAGCTTCGAGCAGGAAACCTGGGACACGCCGTCCACCCCGGCCGCGTGGGGGATCGCCGGGTGGACCCGGGGCGACAAGTCGCTGCTGATCTACGACCGCTGGGACGTCTGGGAATTCGATCCCAGCGGAGTCCGGCCGGCGGTGATGGTCACCGACTCCCTGGGGCGGAGCCAACACCTGGTGCTGCGGCTGGTCGAATTGCGGCGGGGCCGCGGCGGCGCGCCCGCCGGCGGCTTCGGTGGCGGCGACACGATGCGCGAGCCGATCGATCCCGCCGAGCCGCTGCTGCTCCGCGCGGTGGACGAAGAGACCAAGGCCAGCGGCTTCTATCGCGACCAGCTGGGCCGGCGCCAGGCTCCCGAGAAGATCGTGATGGCGGATGCGGCGTTCGGCACCCCGGTCAAGGCCGAGCACGCCGACGTCTGGATGATCACCCGGGGCACCTTCGTCGAATTTCCCAATCTCTGGGTCGGTCCGTCGCTCACCCAGATGAACCGGATCTCGGACGCTAACCCGCAACAGAAGGACTTCAACTGGGGCACCGTCGAGCTGGTGCACTGGGTCAGCACCGACGGCGTGCCGCTGAAAGGGATGCTCTACAAGCCGGAGAATTTCGATCCGACGAAGCAGTATCCGATGATCTCGTACTTCTACGAGTCGCTGTCCCAGAATCTGCACAGCTACATCCCGCCCAACGGGCGCAATGTCATCAACCCGACCCACTACGTCTCCAACGGCTACCTGATCTTCGAGCCGGATATCGCCTATCAGAAGGGATACCCGGGGCCCAGTGCCATGAAGTCCATCGTGCCCGGTGTGCAGATGCTCCTGGGTCGCGGCTATGTGGACCCCAAGCGGCTCGGCTTGCAGGGCCAATCCTGGGGCGGGTACCAGATCGCCTACATGATCACCCAGACCAGCATGTTCGCCGCGGCGATGGCCGGAGCGCCGGTGGTCAACATGACCAGCGCCTATGGCGGCATCCGCTGGGGCTCCGGGGTGGCGCGTGCCTTCCAGTACGAGACCGGCCAGAGCCGCATCGGCGGGTCGCTCTGGGAGGCGCCGATGCGGTACATCGAGAATTCACCGCTCTTTTGGCTCGACAAGGTCACCACTCCGCTCTTCATCATGAGCAACGATGCCGACGACGCGGTCCCCTGGTACCAGGGCATCGAGTTTTTTGTGGCGATGCGGCGGCTGGGCAAGGAGGTGTACCTGATCGACTACAACAACGACGTGCATAACCCGGCGAGCCGGGCCAACCAGCGGGACATCGCGATGCGGATGCAGCAGTTCTTCGACAACAAGCTCAAGGGAGCGCCGGCACCGGACTGGATGGTCCATGGCATTCCCTACCTGGCCAAGGGGCGCGACCAGCTGGCCCCGCCGGCGCCCGCCCCAGTGACGCCATGAGGCTGCCTGCCGGCTTCCTGTTGCTGGTGGCCCAGGGCGCGGCTCTCTGCGCTCAGGCTCAGACTCCGGCGCGGGTCTACACTCGCGCCGATTCCCTGCGCGGCTCCTACACCACACCGGGCCGAGCCTGGTGGGACGTGACCTTCTACGACCTGCACCTGTCGGTGAGCCCCGCCGACAGCAGCATTCGCGGATACAACGCGATTTCCTACCGGGTGCTCGAGCCCGCCGCCGAGATGCAGATCGATCTGATGGTGCCTCTGGTGGTGGACAGCATGGTGCAGGACGGTGGCACCGTGGCGTTCCGGCGGGACGGCAACGCCTTTTTCGCGTCGCTGACCGCGCCGCAGCCGCGCGGCAGCGTCCAGCGGATCGCGGTCTACTACCACGGCAAGCCGCTGATCGCGCGCCGGCCCCCATGGGAGGGGGGATTTACCTGGGGCGCCGACAGCCTCGGCCGTCCCTGGGTCGTCACCACCGACCAGGGCATGGGCGCCAGCGTCTACTGGCCCAACAAGGACACCCAGGCCGACGAGCCCGACAGCCAGCGGGTGGCGTTCACCGTGCCGGCGGGCATGCTCGACGTGGCCAATGGGCGGCTGCGCAGTACCACCGACAATCCCGACGGCACCACGACCTTCGAGTGGTTCGTGGTCAATCCCATCAACAACTACGCCATCGCCATCGCGACGGGGAGCTACGCCCACTACAGCGATGCATACCAGGGAGAGAAGGGCGGCCTCACGATGGATTTCTGGCCGCTCGATTATCACCTGGCGGCGGCGCAGAAACAGTGGATCCAGGCCAAGCCGATGCTGGCCTGCTTCGAGCACTGGTTCGGGCCCTACCCCTGGTACGAGGACGGCTACAAGCTGATCGAGGTCTCCAACAACGGCATGGAGCACCAGAGCGCGGTGGCCTACGGCAATGGATTTGCCAACGGCTACCGGGGCCGTGAATCCTCGGGCACCGGGCTCGGCATGAAGTGGGATTTCATCATCGTGCACGAGAGCGCCCATGAGTGGTTCGGCAACAATATCACCACCAAGGACCTTGCCGACATGTGGGTGCATGAGAGCTTTGCGAACTACTCCGAGGGGCTCTACACCGAGTGTCTCTTCGGGAAGCAGGCTGGCGCCGATTACATCATCGGCAACCGCAAAGGCGTCCGGAACGACCGCCCGATCGTTCCCGGCGCGTATGGCGTAAACGCCCAGGGCTCGGGCGACATGTACCCCAAAGGCGGCGAGATGCTCCACACCATTCGCCAGATCGTGGGGAACGACGAGACGTGGCGCAATATTCTTCGTGGCCTCAACCGGGACTTCCGGCACCAGACAGTCACCGGCAAACAGGTCGAGGAATACATCGGCCGGAAATCGGGGCGCGACCTGACGAAGGTCTTCGACCAGTACCTGCGCACCACCCAGATTCCGGTACTCGAATACCGGCTCGACGGCGCCACACTCAGCTACCGCTGGAGCGGTGTGGTTCCCGGCTTCAACATGCCGCTCGGAGTGGAGGTGTCCGGCGGCAAATACCGGATCATTCATCCGACCGAGCGGTGGCAAACAGCCAAGCTCAAGCTCGCCAGCTCGGCGGCTTTCAAAGTGGATCCGGACTACTACGTTGTCTCCAAAGAGGTGCCTCGCAGCAGCCCATGATGGCGGTGGGGGGCCGGGAGAGTAACTTTGGCGCCATGAAGCCATCTTCCTCCAGGGCCCCCATGCGCACCGTTCTCTCTGTCCTCACCGTCATCTCCGTCCTCACCGTCCGCCTCGCCGCTCAGGCCGCCGACACCAGCGCTTTTGCGTCACTCACCTGGCGGAGCATAGGGCCCCAGCGCGGCGGCCGGTCGGTGGCCGCGGCCGGTTCTGCCTCTCGCCCGCTGGAGTATTACATGGGCACCAGCGGCGGCGGCGTCTTCAAGACCAACGACGGCGGCGCTAACTGGGAACCGGTGAGCGACAAGTACTTTGGCGGGACTATCGGCGCCATTGCGGTCAGCGAATCCAACCCCGACGTGGTGTACGTCGGTGGGGGAGAGTTCGCGATTCGGGGCAATGTCTCCCACGGCGACGGCGTCTACAAATCCACCGACGCGGGCAAGACCTGGACCTACGTGGGCCTGGTGGAAACGCGCCAGATCTCCAAGATCAGAATCCACCCCCGTAATCCCGACATTGCCTACGTCGCCGCGCTCGGCACGGTGTGGGGGCCCAGCTCGGCCCGGGGCATCTACCGCACCATAGACGGCGGCAAGAGCTGGACGAGGATTCTCTTCCGGAACGATTCCACCGGCGCGGTGGACCTGGTCATGGATCCGACCAACCCCGACGTGCTGTACGCCGGGTTCTGGCAGGCTGGCCGAAAGCCGTGGATGCTGGTGAGCGGCGGGGCGGGGAGCGGGCTCTTTAAGAGCGTCGACGCGGGAAAGACCTGGAAGGAAATAACCCGCAATCCCGGCCTGCCGCCCGGCCTCATCGGCAATGTCGGCATCACCGTGTCGGCCGCCAATCCCAGGCGGGTGTGGGCCATCATCGAGGCGGACTCGGGCGGAGTGTTCCGCTCCGAAGACGGTGGCGATTCCTGGACCCGGCTCAATGGAGAGCGGAAACTGCGGCAGCGCGCCTGGTACTACACCAGGATCTTCGCCGACCCCAGGGACGAGAACACCGTCTATGTCGACAACGTGCAGTTATGGAAATCCACCGACGGGGGCAGGACCTTCCCGCGTCCCATCAACACCCCGCATGGCGACCACCACGATCTCTGGATCGCACCCAACGATCCCAAGCGCATGGCCAGCGCCGATGACGGCGGGGTGGCGATCAGTACCGATGGCGGCGCCAACTGGACCGGGCTCGGGTTTCCGACCGCCCAGTTCTACCACGTGACGACCACCAATCACTTTCCCTACCGGGTGTGCGGCGCGCAGCAGGACAACAGCACCGTCTGCACGCCGAGCCGGCCGGTCTTCGGCGCAGATCTGCAGGACTTCTACGAGGTCGGCGGCGGCGAATCGGGATACATCGCGGTGCGCCCCGATAACCCGGACATCGTGTTTGCCGGGAGCTATGGTGGCCTGCTCACCCGCAAAGACACCCGGACCGGCCTGCAGCGGGACGTGAATCCCTGGCCGCTCAACCCGATGGGTCATGACGCCAAGGACGCGAAGTATCGCTTCCAGTGGACCTTTCCGATCGTGATCTCGCCGCACGATCCCGGGACGCTCTACGTCGGGTCCAACGTCGTGTTCAAGTCCACCGACGAGGGATCGAGCTGGACCGCCATTTCTCCCGACCTGACCCGCAACGATCCCGCCACGCTCGGCGCATCCGGCGGCCCCCTCACCAAGGACCAGACCAGCGTCGAGTACTATGGGACGGTATTCACCCTCGCGGAATCGCCGCTGGCGAAGGGAACCATCTGGACCGGCTCCGACGACGGGCTGGTGCAGATCACCCGCGATGGCGGAGCCGCCTGGACCAATGTCACCCCGAAGGATCTCCCCGAGTGGGCCCGCATCTCGTTGATCGAAGCCTCTCCCTGGGACGCCGGTACCGCGTACGTCGCGGCAAATCGCTTTCAGATGAACGACTTCGCGCCCTACATCTACCGGACCACCGACTTCGGGAAGAGCTGGACGCGGATCATCCATGGCATCGCCGCATCGGAATTCGTTCGGGTGGTCCGCGCCGATCCGGTCCGGAAGGGGCTGCTCTTCGCCGGCACCGAGCGCGGTGTGTGGGTCTCGTTCGACGACGGCGCCAACTGGCAGCGGTTGCAGCGCAACCTGCCTCCAGTTCCGGTACACGACCTCGCCATCAAGGAGGGAGACCTCGTCGCGGCGACCCACGGGCGCGCCTTCTGGATTCTCGATGACCTCTCGGTGCTCCGGCAGTTTGCCCCCGACCAGCTCGGCCAGGACATCCACCTCTTCAAGCCCCGGGATACCTATCGCATCGTCCCCGGCTTCTTCTTCGGAGGCGGGAGTATCGGGTGGGACGGCGCGTCGGTGCAGTACTGGCTCAAGCAGCCGAACCAGAAAGTCACCGTCGAGTTTCTCGATGCGAAGGGCACTGTGATCCGGAGCTTTTCCAGCGAGCAGGATTCGGTGGCGCGGGTCGACAGCCTGAAGGGTGCGGCGCGCAGGGCGGCCCGGGACTCCCTGGGCCGCGCCGCCACGGACAGCCTTGGAAAGCTGGGAGTGCTTTCCGGCGCGGTGCGGCTGGATCCGCCGGCGGACCCTCCGCGGCTGGAAGGATTCCAGTACCGTCCGCCGCTTCGGGCGCCCAACAAGCAGGGAATAAACCGGTTCAACTGGAACCTTCGCGGCACCGACGCGGTCGGATTCACCGGGATGATCACCTGGGCCGGCGGCACCGCCGGCCCGGTGATTCCTCCGGGAAGCTATGCCGTGCGGGTTACCGCCGCCGGAAAATCCGAGACCCAGCCGTTCAACGTGCTGCGCGATCCGCGCACCAGCACCTCCCAGGCCGACCTCGACGCCCAGTACGCCTTCCTGGTGCAGGTGCGCGACCGTACCACCGAGGCCAATAATGCGGTGCGCACC
>JBEPVJ010000110.1:0-6477 GCA_041691095.1 Gemmatimonadales bacterium | reverse complement strand
CCCTGATGGTGGTTCGGTAGCGATTCGGCTCTGGGTTCCCTGCCTTCACAACCTGCGCAACGCCAGCGCGGGGGTCGGGGTCGTGATTGCGCTGGGCGGCCGGGCCGAGCCGGCGCTGGAGGCCCTGGAAAATTTCAGCGGTGTCGGGCGGCGCTTCGACCTTCTCGGCGAGTTCGGCGGCGTGGTCATCGTGGACGACTACGCCCATCACCCGACCGAGCTCAAGGCCACGCTCGCCGCGGCCCGACAGGCCTATCCACACCGGCGGCTCGTGGCGCTCTTCCAGCCTCACCTCTATTCCCGTACCCGCGAACATCACGACGCCATGGGCGAGGCGCTCGCCGCCGCCGATCTCGCCATCGTCACCGACGTCTACCCCTCTCGGGAGCAGCCGGTTCCCGGCATTACCGGAGATCTGGTGGCGTCGGCGGTGGGGCGTCACGGTGGCACGGTACGGTATGAGCCCGAGCGAGCCTCGCTGGCCAAGCACGTCGCGCTCCTGCTCAACCGGGGAGATGTGCTCTTCGCGCTGGGCGCCGGAGATATCAACCGCGCCAGCCTGGAAATCCGAGACTTGCTGGAGGCCCG
Source organism: Gemmatimonadales bacterium (assembly GCA_041691095.1). Taxonomy (GTDB): domain Bacteria; phylum Gemmatimonadota; class Gemmatimonadetes; order Gemmatimonadales; family GWC2-71-9; genus JABFSM01. The sequence goes on along the minus strand of JBEPVJ010000110.1, from coordinate 5,889 downwards.
ATGAAGCGCGCGCTGCTGATTTCGGGCGGCGTGGCGCTCGTCCTCCTGGTGACCGTCGGCGGATTCAAGCTGATCCGCCGGCTCTCGTTCTTCTCGGTCCAGCGGGTGGAGCTGGTCGGCGCGCGGTACCTCACGCCTGCGGTCATGGCCCGCGCCCTCGCGGTACCCAAGGGCACCAGCATCTTCGATGGCACGGCGGCGCTGGAGCGACGCGCCTCTCAGGTTGCCGGCGTCGTCGAGGCCAGGGTGAGCCGCCGGCTGCCCGGCACCATTCGGGTGACCGTCCGCGAGGCGGAGCCGGTGGCGCTCGCCGAGAAGGGCGGGCGGCTGGTGCTGGTGGATCAGGCGGGCCGGGAGCTGCCCTTCGATCCCACCCGTCCGGCGGAAGATCTCCCGCTGGCCGAAGCGGACTCCGCTGTCGCGGGGTTACTGTCGCGGATGCGGGATGCCGAGCCGAACCTCTACGCCAAGGTCGAGCGGGGCGCCCGGATCAAGCGGGATGTTGCACTCGACATCGCCGCGGGGCGGCTCTGGTTCCGCGCCGGTGCCACCAGCGAGGAAATTCGGCACCTGGTGATGGTCTCCGAATATCTGGCGCGGAGGGGCCGGGCCTGGCGCGAGCTGGACGCGCGATTCGCCTCACGCGTGGTGGTGCGGGGAGCCGGCGCATGAGCAAGCCAACCCAGCTCCTGGTGGCCGGGCTCGATCTCGGGAGTACCAAGGTCGTCGCCGTCATCGGCGAGGTGACCGGCGACGTGCGTAACCCGCGCATCCGCGTGCTTGGCGCCGCGACCGAGCGCACCGCCGGCGTCAGGCGCGGCGTGGTGCGGGACATCGACGAGACCACCCGGGCCATCGCCAAGGCCATGAAGGATGCCCAGACGATGGCCGGTGTCGAGGTGGGCACGGTCTATTGCGGCGTGGCGGGGGAGCACATCGCCGCGCGCAGCTCGCACGGCGTGGTCTCGGTGACCGGCAGCGAGATCCGCACGACCGATGTCGCGCGGGTTAACGACGTGGCCAGCAACATGTCCTTCGGCCGGGACCACGAGCTGCTGCACGCCATTCCCCAGGACTACCTGATCGACCAGCAGGAAGGCATCACCGACCCGATCGGCATGACCGGCTCCCGGCTCGAGGCCGAGGTCTATCTGGTCACGGTGCTCTCCAGTGCGGTGCAGAACCTGCGTAAATGCGTCGAGAAGGCCGGCTACCACGTCGGCGAGTTCGTGCTGGAGCCCGTCGCGGCGTCGATGGCGGTGCTCACCCCCGACGAGCGGGAGCTGGGGTGCGCCATCGTAGAGCTGGGTGGCGGGTCCACCAACGTCTCCATCTTCCACGCCGGCAAGATTCGCCACACCGCGAGCTCGAATTTCGCCGGCGGGCACGTCACCTCCGACCTGGTGGCCGGCCTCCAGGTGACCCAGCTCGACGCCGAGCGGCTCAAGGAGCGGTTCGGAGCGGCGTATGAGCCCATGGTGCCGGATACCGACGTTTTCCAGCTTCCCGGCACGCCGGGGCAGGGCGTCCGCTCCGCGCATCGGCAGGTCCTCGCGCATATCATGCACATGCGCCTGCAGGAGCTGCTCGAGCTGGCTCTCGACGAAATCTCTCGGGCGGGCTACCGTCAGCGGCTCGCTGCGGGCATCATCCTTACCGGTGGGGGCGCCCAGGCTCCCGGTATCGTGGAGCTGGCGCGGGAAGTGTTCGCCATGCCGGTGCGAGTGGGAACTCCTGGAGACGGACTCACCGGGCTGGTGGACAGTGTGGACTCCCCGCGGATGGCGGTGCCGGTCGGTCTGCTTCGCTATGGCGCCAAACAGGTCATGACCAGCGGCGGCTTTCCCGAGGGCGGAAAGCGTGGCGCCGGTGTCGATAAGTATCTCGCTCCAGTCAAACGGTGGCTTCAGGACTTCTTCTGAGAAGGCGAGGGCCCTTCCAATGATTTTCGAACTCGAAGAGAGCGGCGGCCAGCACGCCAAGATGAAGGTCATCGGCATCGGCGGCGGCGGGGGCAATGCCGTCAACCGGATGATCGAAGAGCGCCTGGTCGGCGTGGAATTCATCTCGGTCAATACCGACGCCCAGGCCCTGACCAAGTCCAAATCGGACCTGAAGGTCCAAATCGGCAAGAAGCTGACGCGGGGGCTCGGAGCCGGGGCCCGGCCCGAAATCGGCCGTCAGGCCATCGAGGAAAACCGCGACGAGGTGCTGGCCGCCATGCAGGGGGCCGACCTGGTCTTCGTCACCTGCGGGATGGGCGGCGGCACCGGAACCGGGGCGGCGCCGGTCATCGCTCAGATGGCGCGGGACATCGGCGCGCTGACGGTGGGCATCGTCACCAAGCCCTTCCTGTTCGAGGGCCAGAAGCGTATGAAGCAGGCCGAGCTCGGCATCATGGAAATGCGCCGGGGGGTGGACACCATGATCGTGGTGCCCAACGAACGCCTCATGGCCGCGGTGGGGAAGGGGTTCAAGTTCGAGGACGCCCTGAAAAAGGCCGACGAGGTACTGCTCAATGCCACCCAGGGCATCGCGGATCTCATAACCCGCACCGGCCTGATCAACGTGGACTTCGCCGACGTCCGGACCGTCATGCAGAACGGCGGCTCCGCCCTGATGGGCACCGGCAGCGGGCTCGGCGAGAACCGCGCCCTCGAGGCCGCCCAGCAGGCGATCGCCAGCCCGCTGCTCGACAATATTTCCATCTCGGGCGCGTCGGGCGTACTGATCAACATCACCAGCAGCGACATCACCATGGGTGAAGTGACCCAGATCAGTGAGATCATCCACGACGCCGCCGGAGACCAGGCCGAGATCATCTTCGGGTCCTGCACCGATCATTCGCTCAATGGAGAGATCCGGGTGACGGTCATCGCCACCGGATTCGATCGCGCCATCACCGGCGAGCAGCAGCCGGCCCGCGGCGCCGGCGTGCTGCAGTTTCCCGAGAAGAAGCGCGCGGTATCGGGCGGCGGCCCGATCATCAGCACACCGGCCGGCGCGGCCGGCCCGGGTACCACCGCGGGCCCGCGCACCGTCGCGCCCCGCGCGCCGGTGCCTTCGCGCAGCGCAACCGCCCAGCCCGAGGTGCCGGATATGGAGATCCCGACCTTCATTCGGCGCCAGATGGATTGATGCGGCGGCTCCGCATCGCCGCCGCGATCGGCATTCTGGTCGCGGCGGCCGCCATGGCATTCTCCGGGCGGCTCCCCATGAAGCTGCGCACGGTCGCCGCGCCGATCGTGGTCAAGACAGCCTTCCACGAATCTGCGGACACCCTCCGCAGTGGTGAAACCCTGGGCGACCTCTTCGGCCGCCGGGGGCTCCCCGGCGCCGACCTGGTCGGAATCTTCGAGCGGATCGGGCTCGATGCCCGCAGGCTTCCGGCCGGTCTCGTGGTGCTTTTCCGCCAGGAAGCTGGCCAGGATCATCCCTCTTCCGTCTCGCTCCGAACCAGTCCGGTCGAGCGGCTCGCCGCCCACCGGGACGCCAATGCCTGGATTGCCGAACGCCACGCCGTGGCCTGGCACACCGAAACCATCCGGGTCGAAGGGCCGATCGAGTCCTCGCTCTACGAGACCCTCGACGCCCTGATTCCCCCGAGCATGCTCGATGCCGGCAACCGGGTGAAGCTGGCCTGGGACCTGGCCGACGTGTACGCCTGGGCGGTGGACTTCAACCGGGACATTCAACCGGGCGACAGCTTCGCGGTGGTGCTGCAGCGCGAGACCTCGGAAGAAGGAGAGGTGCGGGCCGGCGCGATTCTGGCCGCCGATCTTCTGACTTCCGGCAAGCATCTCAATGCCTTTCGATTCGAGCCGGTCGAGCACGTGCCCCGCTTTTTCGACGGCTCGGGCAATTCGCTGCGGCGCGCCTTTCTCCGTGCCCCGGTCGAATTTCGCCGTATTTCCTCCATCTTCTCGAAGTCGCGGTTCCACCCGATCCTCGGTATCTGGCGAAAGCACGAGGGCACCGACTACGCCGCCCAGAGCGGCACGCCGGTGCTGGCCGCCGGAGACGGTTCGGTGTTGCGGGCCGGCACGGCCGGCGGATACGGAAACCTGATCGAGCTCCGCCACCGGAACGGAATCACCACGCGCTACGGCCATCTCCGGGCCTTCGCCCGGGGAATTCACTCGGGCAGCCGGGTGCACCAGGGCGAAGTCATCGGGTATGTCGGCGCCACCGGCCTGGCCAGCGCACCGCATCTTCACTACGAGTTCCGGGTCAATGGACTCGCGCGCGATTCCCGTCGCGTGGATCTGGGCGACGGCGAGCCGCTCGAGCGGAATTTCCTCCCGCAATTCCTCGCCGAGCGCGCCAGGCTTGAACGGATTCTCGGAGTGGCGGGACAGGGTCCCGGAATACTCAAGGCCGAATAGCCGCTTCCGTCCTCCTATTATTCATCCATGCCGTTTCTGATCGTCCTGGGGGCCGCGGCGGCGGCCGTGCTCTCGTATCGCCTGCTCGAGGGCTGGAGCGCGCGCAGCTGGATGCCCGCCCTGTGCCGCGGTGTCGGGTGGGGGGCGCTGGCGCTCTTGCTGGTCAATGCGTCATGCCCGGTCGCCCGGCCCTCGCTCCGCCCCACGGTCCTGCTCGATGCGTCTCTCAGCATGCAGGCAGCCGGAGGACACTGGGCCGAGGCACTGGTCCAGGCCCGCGCCGCCGGTGACGTAAGGCTCATAAGCGCGCTCCCGGGAGACAGCACGGCCTCGGGCGGAAATTCCCGGCTCGCGGCGGCGGTGGCCGGCGCGCAGAGCGGCGAGCGCCCGGTGATCGTGTTCACCGACGGAGAGGTGGAGGACGCCGACGCGTTGCCCGCCGATCTCCTGAGCGGAGCCACGATCAAGGTGCTGCCCCGCAGCTCGGTGTCCGACGTTGCGGTCGTCCGGGTGACCGGCAGCACCCGACTGACCCCCGGTGATTCGCTGCGCATCGAAGTCGAAGCCAAGGCGTTCGGCCCTTCACGGACCTGGTCGCTCGGCGTGGCCGTGAAAGAGGGCGACAAGACCTGGCTGCACGGTCCCCTGGTGCTGGATGCCGGCGGCAGGGGACGCGCGGTCCTTTCCGGCCCGTTGCCGGCGGTACCTTCCGGCGCGCACGTGCTCAATGTCGCGATCACTGGTGCGAACGATGCGGAGCCGCGCGACGACGCCAGGGAGCTCGTCGTAACCGTCGTCCCCACGCCGGGTATCGTCCTGCTCGCGAGCCCGCCGACGTGGGAAAGTCGTTTCCTGCTGGAAAATCTGCGTGACGTCGCGGCCCTTCCGGTGAGAGGCTATCTGGAAACCGAGCCGGGCCACTGGCGCCGTGCCGGAGATCTGAAATCGGTACCGGTTACCGAAGTGAACGATGCGGCGCGGCGTGCCGACGTACTCGTGCTGCTGGGAGATCCCGGCTCGGCGTCACGGACTTCCCGCGCGCGCGGGCGATGGATCTGGCCGAGTGCCGGATCACGTCCCGGATCAGGCGGCGACTGGTACGTTTCCATCGGAGCGTCCTCACCCATAGGCGGTGGACTGGCCGGCGTCGCGGTGGATTCATTTCCTCCGGGCACTGCCATCACCGAGCTGGTGGCCGCACCGTCGGACTGGACCGGCCTCACCGCGCAAGCTGGCCGGCGCGGGACGGTGCGCCCGGTAATGCTGGGCCGCGATTCGGCTGGGGGGCGGCGCATCGTGATGGGCATCGATGGGCTCTGGCGGTGGGCCTTTCGCGGCGGGAGCAGCGAGCAAGGCTATCGCGGTCTGGTCGCGTCGTCGCTCGCGTGGCTGCTGGGTGGGGCGGATTCCGCAGCGGGAAAAGCGCGGCTTCTTCGCGATGTGGTGCAACGGGGCCGCCCGGTCATGTTCCAGTGGAACGGCGCCGGGCCGACCGAGCCGACCG